>JBPOHB010000183.1:0-30353 GCA_052036055.1 Bacillota bacterium
TGAGATACGCTAACTTGCCATAAGCCAACAGCTTGACGGACTGATTGATCTGTATCATCCAGAAGTCATGGCAGTTGAGGAACTCTTTTTTGCCAGAAACACGACGACTGCAATCGGTACGGCTCAGGCTCGAGGTGTGATTATTCTTTCAGGCGCAAAGGCCAAAATACCGGTGTACGAGTACACGCCGATGCAAGTTAAGCTTGCGGTTACGGGATATGGTCGCGCAGATAAGAACCAAGTCTCGCAAATGATCAAGATTTTGCTGAACCTTGAGAAGATTCCCCAAAAGGATGACGCGGCAGATGCGCTGGCCATTGCAATTTGCCATGCACATACGGGACAACTTTCAGGCAACAAAGCCGTCGGCGGTTATCAATACGGCTCGAAAGGACAAAGCGGCCAGTCCTTTTTGTAAGATTATGTGATAGAGGAGTGTTTTTGCGTATGTATGCATACATCAAGGGAACGATCGTATCGAAGAAGGAAGAATACATCATTTTGGAGTCTGGCGGGATTGGATACCGAATTTTCTGTCATATTCCTATGCAGGATCGCTTTGGTAGCCTTGGGGAGACAGCCTGTGTTTACACATATTTGTATGTGAGAGAAGACACATTCGCACTATATGGCTTTCCCACACAGGAAGAGAAGGACATGTTTGTCATGCTTTTGTTGGTTTCCGGTATTGGTCCTAAGGTTGCGATTGCCATGGTTGCACAGATTATGCCAAGTCAATTTGCACTTGCTGTGATTACGGGTGACGTTAAGGGCTTGATGCAAGTCAAGGGAGTCGGGAAAAAGGGTGCAGAGAGACTTATTCTGGAACTGAAGGACAAGCTGAAAGGTTTCGCATTTCATGTGGGATCAACGGAAACGGACGATATGCATATGGGAGGAGATGGAAGCGAGACACAGCTGATAGCAGAAGCAATCAGTGCCATGGTGGTGCTCGGCTACTCACTTCCAGAAGCGAAAAAAGCGATTGATACTGTTTACAAAGAAGATATGCCGATTGAAGAACTCATTCGTCTTTCACTTCGTGCTTTGGTAAGATAAGTCAGTACACGGCAGTGGGCAGTAAGGGTGGTAAAAATGGATTTTGATGATTTATCCGAGGATGATCGGATTATCGGGAGAGAGCGGATAGCAGAGGATCGGGACGAGAAGGGCTTGCGCCCGAATTGTTGGCGCGACTATTCGGGACAAACAAAGGTCAAAGAGAACCTTAAGGTTTTTATTGAGGCAGCGGCAACCAGAGGAGAAGCACTTGACCACGTTCTTCTTTACGGTCCGCCTGGACTGGGGAAGACAACACTTGCAGGCATTATTGCTTCTGAAATGGGCGTAAGTCTTAAAATTACGACAGGCCCCGCTATTGAGAAGCCGGGTGAATTAGCGGCGATTTTGACAAATTTGAACGAACGAGACGTGCTTTTCATTGATGAAATTCATCGCCTGAATCGAAGCGTTGAGGAAATCTTGTATCCTGCCATGGAAGATTATTGCCTTGACATTATGATTGGGAAAGGGCCGTCGGCTCGTTCCATTCGCTTAGATCTTCCCAAATTCACATTAATTGGAGCAACAACGCGTGCCGGGCTTCTTTCTGCCCCTCTTCGTGACAGATTTGGAATGATTAACCGGTTAGAGTTGTATGAGACGGATGATCTGATGGAGATTTTGCAAAGAGATGCGGAGATACTACATATCGGCATCAGCCAACAAGGCCTTCAGACAATCGCGTCAAGATCTCGTGGCACGCCAAGAATTGCAATTCGATTACTCAAGCGTATGAGAGATTTTGCACAGGTGAAGGGCGCCGGAATCATTGATGATGCAATTGCTGACTACGGACTCAGCCAGCTCGAGATTGATAAGCGCGGACTCGATGCGACGGATCGCCGTATCTTAACCAATATGGTGGATATGTTTTGCGGTGGTCCCGTTGGGCTTGATACTTTGGCGGCATGTACGGGAGAAGATCCTGTGACGATTGAAGATGTATATGAGCCATTTCTTATGCAGATCGGATATCTTGCTAAGACACCACGAGGACGCGTCCTGACACGCCTTGGCTGGCAGCACTTGGGACTTATTTGCCCAGAAAACTACGACAGGAAGCTTCGTGGTCTGGGAAGTGCGATAACACTTGATTCGGCAGACTCTATGTATCCTGAGCAACTCGATTTACTTGCTCGTGCTGATGAATCAAAAGAAGAGGAAGTCAATGACTAACGTAATACAAAAGAGTGAAATCCTTCTTCACATATGCTGCGGACCTTGTGCGGAATGGCCAGTCGATGTACTTCAGAAGGAAGGCTTCGCTTTGCACGCATTTTATTATAATCCGAATATTCACCCTTCATTTGAATATGAGAGAAGAAAAGAAAATGCCGAGAAACTGATGAATTTGCGAAGTATTCCATTTTCTTCCGATGATCAGAATCTGGAGTCCATGTGGCGGGAAAACGGTTGGGAAGATGAATATGCCTCAAGATGTGAGATGTGCTATGATCTTCGGATTATGCGCACCGCTATGGAGGCAAAGGCAAGAGGCATTCCCTATTTTTCGACCACGCTTCTGGTTAGCATTTATCAGAATCATGATGCCATTGTCCGTGCAGGAGAAAAAGCGGCTAAGCAAACGGGCACAAGCTTTCTCTATCGCGATTTTCGGGATGGCTTCCGAAAAGGACAGGAAATGGCGAAAAATGATGGACTTTACAGGCAAAAGTACTGCGGTTGCATTCTTTCTCTTGATGAATCTGCATATAAAGAGAAAATATATCAGAGCTTTTCTGGAAGATCAGGAGATACGAGAAGCGTTTGATAATGCTCGTATATCACCATGCCAGGCTTGGCTTTTGCAGGTTTTTTGACGTTTTTAACGGGACAGTAGTCCACAGGTATTTTCAGTTCGCTTATTCGCGGAGCACGATCAATATTCTGTCTGGGATCGGATGCCCTTGTTTTCTCACTTCGTGCGACTGTTTTTGAGAAGAAGGCAGCAATTTTCGCCGCCTGCAGGATCGCGGCGTCAGAAGGCTTGCGATTTTCTGCACGGAGAATAACATGCGTGCCAGGCATCTTGGATACATGAAACCAAAGATCTTCTGATGAGGCCGTTTTGAGTGTTAATTGGTCATTTTGCAGATTGTTCCTGCCACACAAAATGGTGAAGCCATCTGGTGTCTGGTATTTTCTGCATGAATGAAGAGCATCTGGTGAGGATGCCGACTTTTTGCTTTGGCTTTTCGTGCGTTTGGAAGCCGCTTTTCCTGCTGCACGAAGCGCACGAGAAGCGCTACTGCCGGTTTTCGCTTTGCCGGGATTTCGTGAATCTTTCGATTCATGACTTTTTGATTGACGAGTCTGGCGAGAAGAATTGTCGGTAAGCAGACCACAGACTCTCATCTCATCGCGAAGGGCAGTCAAATCATCCGCGTCTTGCGCACTATCAATGGCTTGGCTTAATGAGGTAAGATATTCGACCGTACGATTATCGTCTGCAAAAAATTCGGATACTACTTCGCGACGATTTTTGAATTTAGCGGCCTGCTTGAAATAGATGGCCGCATTTTGCGTGACGGAATACCTTGTGTCAATGGGAATGTCAATGCACGGGCCTCCTTGACTTTCATAATCCTCTGCTTGATAATGTGTAGCATTTTTGGGGATCTGATATACATTCGCAAGGAGAAGTTGCCCGGACTTTTGCAGTAATTCTAACCCCTGGCACTCATCCATATCGCTTATATGAATCTGCTGTTTGCGCAAAGCGTGCGACAGGGAAGTCTGACAGTAAGTCCTGAGTTCATTTTTCTCCTGTTCGAATGCAAACGTGATATCCTTCTGGTGATACACGGCATCCATTGCTGCCGAGATTAATGGATAACATGTTATGTAACCGGCATCTTTCAGCGGTAAAGCATGAAAATCTGTTGGCGGAAACCCTTCTTCCGGCGAGAACGCACTCGGCGAAATTTTCTGATCGATTATGCTCGTAAGGATGCTGCGCGTCGCATGGAGAACAGCTTCATATTTACTATCCGGAAGTTGATGAAGACCCATGCGAACGTCAGTGTCAGCAAGATAGCAGATTTCGCGCGCCAGAGCAGGGGAAAACCCGAGAAGAGACTCTTGCAGCGCCTTTTCAAGTGGACGATGCATACAGGAATCAAGAACGGGGAGAAGATTATTCGAAAGCATTTGCATGGCATCTTGCGGCGACAATTTGCCTTGGTCCTTTGGATATTCATAGATTCTTGCAGGCATAATCTCGCGAATTCGACTCATCTGCGAATCAACATGAACAAGACTATCATGGACTCTGTTTCCTTCACCGACCAAAATGATGTTGCTATATCTGCCCATCATCTCAATTATGAGTCGCTTGTTTACCCGATCGCCTAATTCATTAGTCGACTCAACGATAATCTCAACAATTCTCTCATAACCTGGCGAAGAAATATCCACAATTCGAGCGCCTGACAAATATTTGCGAAGCAGCATGCAGAACTGTGGCGGAAGAGCCGGATTTTCCCGGTTGTAATTGCACAAGTGTATGCGCGGCCCTGATGGGTTTGCAGACAGCAGCAGACGGAAGTTTTCAGACCCGCTGCGAATATGGAGAATCATTTCATAGCGGGTTGGTTGATAAACTTTATCAATTCTTCCCCCTCGCAAGATAGTAGATAATTCTTGCGAGAGAAAATGTGTTGTGATTCCATCAAGTGACATGATTTACCTCAAGTCTCGTCATTTCCTTGGCCGTGAACGAGAAAAATAATGAATCCAATTATTACAGCCAGTAGGATTTCTATGCCAATAAGTATAAAAAAGCGATTAAATTGATTCCACGATATAAGAAAATCAAGAAGAATCAAGAGTAAGCTGACAAGAAGTCCAAGAAACAGCTTGCCGATAGATGTTGATTGAATGGCAGAAAAAAGCGAAACCTGCGCTGCGGCGGGAGTCTTTGTGGATGCTCTTTTGTTGCCTGATTTGCCGCCAGAACTCTTTGTCGTCTTTGCACTTCCAGAAGAAGAACGATTCGTTCGATTATTCCCTTTTGTTGCCATATATACCTCTTTGCCATTATGTGATCAGATACTAGTATACCAAAAAAGAGATTCTCTGTACGGAGAATCTCTTTGCATGAATGGCGAGCATTTTCCTATGCTTACAAGAAACATAGAAATCTAGGACTTATCTTTTTTTCTCTCGACGGCAACCGATATTTTTTCGAGAACGATAATCATAATGAAGAAAAACATGAGAACCATGAAGACGCCAAGCAAACCAACTGCTACGACAAAGAAGCCTTTCTCCATGAGAGGACTATCTGAAATATTAGCAAGGGACAGGATAATCGATGTCATTTCCATAATCATTCCTCCTACTTCAGCAGCATATCAATCAGCGCGATTACAAAACCACCGGCAATAATGGAACCAAGCTGTCCGGATACGTTTGCACTGATGGATTGCATAAGTATGAAATTCGTCGGGTCTTCGTGTTTCGCCAGCTTCTGAATAACGCGAGCAGACATGGGAAATGCAGAAATTCCGGCGGCTCCAATCATTGGATTGACCTTCTTTTTAAGAAATAGATTCAGGAATTTTGCAAATAAGACACCGCCAGCTGTGTCAAAAATGAATGCAAACAAGCCGAGAAGAAGAATGAGCCCGGTAATGGGATCAAGGAACTTGTCCGCAAGCATTGTTGAGCCGATTGTAATTCCCAGTAACAGCGTAATCAGATTGGATAGTTCATTTTGCGCGGATTGGGAGAGCCTCTCAAGAACCCCGCATTCGCGAATCAGATTACCAAACATAAGTGAACCAACTAAGGGTGCACTCATAGGAACAATAATCCCGGCGACGATGGTAACAAGAATGGGGAAGACGATCTTCATCGATTTCGGGACGGATTGTTCAGAGTATTCCATTCGTATCAATCGCTCTTTGCGCGTTGTAAGCAGCTTAATTACAGGCGGCTGAATAATTGGGACGAGTGACATATAGGAATAGGCGGCAACGGAAATGGGTCCCATATATTCATTGAGATGGAAATGGTTCGCGACAAACAGAGTGGTTGGTCCGTCAGCTGCACCGATAATACCGATGGCGCCGGACAACTTCAGCGCAACATCGGAGGAAACGTCGAGGCTTGGGAAAAAATTGCCAAGAAAAGGAATGAGTAATAGAGATAGGATAAAGGTTGCAAATATACCAAATTGCGCAGCCGCGCCGAAAAAAATCATGTACGGATTTTTGAACAGAGGGGAAAAATCGATCATTGCTCCAATTGCGATAAAAATCAAGATCGGGAAAAGCTCGGTCACGATACCAGCATTTTCTAAAATCTTAAGAAAACCCAATTCTGCCGTTTTATCAATGGCGCCTGATGCAAGCAAAGCTTCACCAGCAATATGGTAGGGAAGATTGATGAGGATGGCTCCAAATCCGATTGGAAGAAGAAGCGCAGGTTCATATTCTTTTTTGATCGCAAGATAAATGAGGACAGCACCAATTGCATACATGATGAGGGCTTTGTAGTTGTCACCGTGTCCAAAATAGAGAATGCCACTGAATACTTCTTTTAGGATTTCAATCATCGCACGTACCTCCCGTGTGCTTGCGACATGGACTGACTACTCCATCGTAGCTAGAAGACTCTTAATCTTTTCTGTTGGGTTAATCAGATTTGACAAAGAGGCATCATGGTTAATGGCATCAATCAACAACGCAACAAATTTGGCCATATTTACATCACAAAACCAAGGCGCCGTAAGGAGCTCGGGTCTTCTGTAAATCAAATTGGTCGCAAAAACCTTGGTCAGAACCTTGTCCTCATATGCTTGATTAAAATGCTCAATACCTTCGGTAAATAATCCGAAAGTAACAGCACAGTATATATTTCTTGCGCCTCTGGCTTTCATCTCTCTTCCAATGTCGAGCATCGAATCCCCAGAAGAAATCATATCATCAACAATGAGTATGTCCATTCCTTCGACAGAATCACCTAGAAATTCATGAGCAACAATGGGGTTTCTTCCGCTTACGAGCTGCGTATAATCTCTGCGCTTATAAAATGTTCCGAGGGGAACGCCAAGAATGGATGCAAAATACATCGCACGAGTGATACCGCCTTCATCTGGGCTGACAACCATGAATTTCCCATTTGAGAAGTCAAGATCAGGGATTGTGCGGAACATCATTTTGATGATCTGATAATTTGCAGAAAGGCTTTCGAATCCTGATGTGGGGATCGCATTTGCCACACGTTCATCGTGTGCATCAAATGTGATAATATTCTCGACACCCAGACCGTACAATTCTTCAAGAGCAAATGCGCAGTCAAGCGATTCACGAGAATTTCTCTTGTGCTGTCTACTCTCGTACAAGAAGGGCATGATGACGTTGACACGCCGTGCCTTGCCGGAACAAGCAAGAATGACTCGTTTTAGATCTTGGTAGTGATCGTCGGGACTCATGTGATTTTCTTTGCCAAACATTTTATATGTACATGAGTAATTCATGACATCGCTCAAAATGAAGAGATCATGTCCGCGAACGGAGTGCGAGATCACAGCTTTCCCTTCGCCTGACGAAAACCGAGCGTTATCAACGTCGATTCGGAAATCATTTCTGTAAAAACCCGGGTAACGGCTAACCAGAAGCTGCTCTTGATATTCGGATCTTCGTTTGTTTAGGTAGAAATTAACGTGATCGGAGAACTCCATGCTCCCTTTCAATGGGATAATACCAACTGGACCAATAGGGGCCATAGGGTTGTCACCATATTGGTTATACCGTGCGTATGCTTTCTCATCTGCGGGTGAAGGAATGGAAATCATGTTTTTTTCCTCGCATTTCTTAGTGTGATATCACTTATTCAAATAACTCTCCGATACGGATCTGACTGAGAAGATCTGTTATCCGGATGGTAGGATTGGTTAGTTTTCCGAGTGATTCGTCAACATTAATTGCATCAATGAGCCTTGCAACAAAAGGGGCCATGTTCACATCGACATACCAAGAAGCCGAAAGAAGCTCGGGTCTCCGATAGATTAGGTTTGTGCATAATACTTGTTTGATAATTCCTTGATCTACTGCCTGTTGCATACGGTCAATTCCATCTGTAAAAAGTCCAAAAGGGGAGGAGCAATAAATGTCCTTTGCACCATTGTCTTTCATGATTTTGGCAGTCTCCGTCATGGTTTTCCCAGAATTAATCATATCGTCAACAATAAGGACATCTTTGCCCTTGATCGGGTCTCCGAGAAAACGAATTTCTTTAATCGGATGTTCACCGCCAACGAGAGTTGAGTAGTCAAGACGGCGATAGAAGATGCCTAATGGTAAGCCAAGCATAGATGAATAGAATATCGCCCTTGAGACACCCGTCTCATCCGGACTTACTACCATCATATGTTGCTTGTTAATTTTGAGTCCCGGATTTGTAGAAATGAGAGAACTAATAATTTTGAAAGCAGATTTTGGCGTCTCGATTCCCATAAGCGGAACGGCATTCGCAATCCTTGCATCATGTGGATCAAAAATAATCAAATTGGAGATGCCAAGTCCTTGCAGTTGCTGGAGCATTGACGCACAGTCGAGCGATTCTCGTGAATTACGCTGATCCTGACGCCCTTCATATAGAAAAGGCATAATGACATTAATTCGACGTGCTTTGCCACTGACAGCCATAATAATCCGGAGAAGATCCCTGAAATGATCGTCTGGACTCGAATAATGTGTCGTTCCGCAAATGGGGAATGTTGAATGATGCGACAATACATCAGATATGATAAAGATGTCATGTCCACGCACGGTCTGATTCAGAGTAACCTTGCCTTCGCCAGTAGCAAAACGGGAGAAGGAAGCTGAGATTAAATAATCTTCGCGAAGATAACCAACGCTGCTTGCATAGGGATTCTCACGCTTGTCTTTACGATTTTTTCTTTTCTCAGAAAGGATGGAATTGACTTGACGAACAAATTCAGTATTTGATGAATGACATATGATTCCGATAGGCCCAAAGGGTTCGAGAAAATAGCCGCGAGAATCGGACGCCGTTGTTGATTCGGAATATCGAGATGATGTCTGCATGTACTCCCCCGATAGCTGATCATAAATTACGCAAAATCGCTTTTGATTTTGCACGTGTTAAGTATAACGCTTTTCGTCTGATTTTATCAATCATGTAAATCCGCATGATTTAATGGAAAAAAACAAGACATTCTGTGTAAAATGTGCACATATTTGGCAAATCGTCGTTTGTTTCATGAAATGTCTTTTGCATTTTCTGTTATCATGATACAGTTCACATAAATACTTTATCACACTTGTATCTTTGAGGTAACTATGATTATTAATTTTCGTAAAACCAATTTCTGGGGGGTCGCGGCAGAGCTGACTTCGTGTCCGGAATCAGATCGACCAGAAGTCGTACTTTCGGGCAAATCCAATGTCGGGAAGTCTTCGCTCATGAATGCTTTGGCAGATAACCGCAAGTTGGCGCGTGTGAGTCAAACACCTGGGAAAACAAGACTTGTTGTCTATTTTGATGTCGATTCGCTTATATATATTGCAGATCTTCCAGGCTATGGCTATGCAAAAGCTCCCAAGGACATAAAAGATAAGTTCGCGAAGCTTGCTGACCAGTATTTTACAAGTGGACGGAAAATTGCTCTCACCCTTCACCTAATCGACATTCGGCATGAACCGTCCAAGGAAGACCAGCATATGCTCGCATATATGAACGAGCAACAGATACCGTACTTCATAGTTTTTGTGAAGTGCGATAAATTTTCGACCGCTCAGTTGAATAAACGATTAAGCGAACAGATGGACTATTTTGACATTCAGGATAAAGCTCACTGCTTCGCTGTTTCATCCGAGAGGAAAATGGGCTTGGATGACCTAAGAGATGCCATATCTGCTTTCATTTTCCCGGAGCCTTCCACTGCAAATTGATCTTGCTGATGCATTCACCATGTTCGTTAATACCGAAAAACCACTGGTTTTCCGGTATTTTTTTGACCGCCAAAATTGTACGGTATTGCGTGAAATTCGAACTTTCTTTTGCCTTGCATTCATCATGAGACAAGTATACTCGGAAACAGATTCGTATTTCGTATGATGGGAGGAGGGAGAAGTGAGGCACTGCGGAAGGAAACTGACAATTCCCAGCAGAATATGTATCTGTAAGGCCCAAATCTGCTCATTTCGGTTTCAAGCGATGATAGGGGAACATATGCATCATGCATGTAAGCTTCTATTTGCGCGTCCCTTATTTGCGATTTGTCTATTTGGAATATGGGGTGGACTTCTTGGGCATTCGTTTGCATTTGGCATGAGCATCCTATCCTTTTCGCTAGCTTGCCTGCTGCTGGCACTTGTATCTGCACGAACGGCAAAGGATCGAAGAGAGACCGCTAATAGACTGGTTATTATTGCACTTTCATTTGTATTCGGGATTTATTCGATGGGAATCATAGCTTATCAGCAATATCGCGCGATACACTTTCTTTGCAGCAGCGAAGAAACCGCGGCACTGACTGAATCTGATCAGTCGACATATTCCGGATATGTCATATCCTATCCTTCGTCTGGAAGCGAGTATCAGACGTGTGCCGTGCGTCTGACAAATGACATTATCGTAAACATATGTACCTCACAGGAAATGCAGTATGGCATGCATGTGCGAATTTTGGGCGAACTGACAGAGATTCCACACGCAAGAAATCCGGGTGGCTTTGACTATCACGATTATTATGCAAGGAAAGGAATATACCTTCAAGTTGATGCGTACGACGCGAATATCAGCATAACTTACGATCAGACGATCTCGAAAGGATTATATGCATGGCTGTACCAATCGGGAGAAAGAATGAGGGATATAACGGCTGATTTATGGAGATCCGTTTTGCCGAGTGAGGAATCGGCATTACTTGATGGTATGATTTTAGGTGATACAGATGATATGTCTGAGGAGTCCATAAGACAGCTTCGAATGTGTAATTTGTCTCACTTAACTGCCGTTTCGGGAAGTAATATCGGCTATTTCTTGATTCCGATAACGGCATTCCTTCAGATGTGTGGCGGGAAAAGATTTTTCCGTTATGCTGTCATCATATCTTTTCTTGTCTATTTTGGCTTCCTCACAGGATGGGCACCTTCTGTGACGCGAGCATTGTTTATGGCACTTGCCGGAATCGTATCGGCTATCATTTCCAAGAGGCACGATATACTTTCAGGACTCTATCTTTCGGGGATTCTACTCATTCTTCATAATCCTTATGTTTCCGTCGACTTAGGCTACTTACTATCATTTTTCTCAACTCTGTCAATGATCCTTTTCTCAAAACGAATCAGCACTGCACTTATCAAGATCTTTCGGATTCGGATCGTTTCGGAAGCCGTTGCGGGCTTCATCAGCGCACAGCTTGGCATGCTGCCTTTTCTCTGCATAATGGCTGGGAAGCAATCGATTCTACTTTTTATTGTAAACATATTCGGAAGCTTTCTTGCCGAAGGAATCTCTGTACTATGTATCCCGCTAACGGGCTTTCTTATGTTATCCATTCCATTTCCGTTTCTTTATTGGCCATCCAAACTCGGATTTCTGCCCTTGTCAGGACTATTATGGTGTCTACAAGAGCTAGCGGTCGTCTTTTCGACCGAGGCGGTTCGTGGACTACGGCTTTGCGCGATACATCCAGCTTTGCTCATTGGAATTGTGATTACAAGTATAAGTATTTTGCTGCCGAAGTCGTTTTTGCGTAAGTGCATGCTAAGGGTATCCGTTATCCTTGTGCTGATTTCGCTGCTTTTTCAGTTATATTCATTTATGCATCGTCCGGCGATAACAATCATCTTTGCAGATGTTGGCCAAGGTGACTGCGCGCTCATTATTTTGCGAGATAAAACGAGCATACTTATTGATGGTGGCGATGAAGGCGAGGGTGAAGATGTGCTTATTCCTATGCTTGATTACTATGGAATTGTTCGTCCAGACATTACAATACTTACGCACCTTCACAAGGATCACGGCTCAGGCATCATTGAACTTATTAAGGCAGGCAGAATAAACGAAATATATACGCCCTGTTCGACGGCTCCGGAAAGCAATGAATTGCCAGAGCTATTTGAACTTGCTAACATGCATGAAGTTACTATCCATGAGCTAAGAAAGGGTGACGAATTTGAAGCGCCCAATCACATTTCTATATCCGTTTTGTCTCCAGATGTTCTGACCGAAATGGGTGGCAATGAAGACTCAGCCATTATCTTGCTCGAATATAACGATTTTTATACTCTCTTCATGGGCGATGCTGGCGAAGAAATAGAGAAGGAGCTCGCTTTTGAATTCGCTGCGAAATTTGATCTGAAAAATGTTGCATTGTTTTTGAAAGTCGGTCATCATGGTAGCAGGTATGCATCTTCGGAGTCATTTCTTCAGCAGATCATGCCGGATGCAGCAATTATTAGTGTTGGCAACAACAATTATGGGCATCCGACAAGTGAGACACTAGACCGACTAACGGCCGCATCTGCAGATATTTTTCGCACAGATCAGTCGGGAGCGGTCATTTTAGAAATATACGAGGATTATTCCGAAATTCATGGGTTAGCATGTGCATAGCACAGATGAGGCGAAAATGGCAAAAGAAAAAACACAGGCGGGGTCAAAGGCATCTGCATTTTGCAGTTATGGTGAGTTTGCGTCAGAACTCATGGCAAAGAAGTATCATTCTCTGTATCTAATGACAGGGGAGGAAGAGTATCTTATTGATCGAGCGGTATCGGCATTAGAGAGAAGCTGCGTGGCGAAAGGTTTCGAGGAAATCGATTCATATGTTGCGGACTATTCTTCATTAGCTTTGCTGCCGGATCAATTATATGAGCTTGTTGCTACCCCACCTTTCATGTCGGAGAAGAGATTTCTTGTCCTGAAAAACACGGGGCTTTTTGCGGGAAAATCTCCGGAAAATGCAGATCTTACTGCGAAGTATGCGAAAATCCTTGCTGACATTCCATCATTTTGCTGTGTAGTCATAATTGAAGACAAGATTGATAAACGAAAAAAGACGTTACTTGAGGCTTCGGCAAAATCGGGATGCCTTGTTCAGGTAGACAAGCAAAGTGCGGATTCTCTCGTCAAATGGATTGTCTCCACACTTGCTAGAAAAGATATTAAGATTACGCAAGATGCCGCAAATAGCATGATTGACAGAGCAGACAGCAAAATGCGTGTGATATGCAGTGAGATGGATAAAATAACGCTATATGCGCTTAACAAGAAGTGTATGCATATTACTTTGACCGAGATTGAAGCCATCTGCATTCCAGACATCCGCGGTTCGATTTTTCAGATGACGGATGCGATCGGGCAAAGAAATGCAGATAAAGCACTGCGCGTCCTTGATACCTTGATTTCATTGAAAGAACCGATTCCCAAAATACGATTTATGTTGTCTCGACATATTCGACAACTCATTTGCGCCAAAGAAATCGGCCAACAAGATCAGATAATCAAAACGCTGAAGATCGTTCCGTTCGTGGCAAGAAATCTGATTAATCAAGCGAAGTATTTTCAGATGGATGAGTTAATCAAATTGTACTATGCTTGCTCGGCATCGGATTATGCTGTTAAAACGGGAAAAATGGATGACAGACTGTCACTTGAGACGCTTCTGGTCCGATCTGGGAAAAAGAAAATGAATGTTCACGTGTGAGACGAACCGCGTATATGCATTAGGGAAGTAGAATTGACTTATGTATCTTTCGTAGTATAGAATTACATCGGCTAAATTAGGTTTTCGGAGGTAGGGGTAATGACAAAAATACAGATGAAGATGCCGCTCGTTGAGATGGATGGAGATGAAATGACGCGAATTATCTGGAAACAGATTAAGGATATATTGCTGATTCCATTTGTTGATCTCAAAACAGAATATTTTGATCTTTCTCTTGTCAATCGGAATGCGACAGACGATACGGTTACGACTGACTCAGCAAAACGTACGATTGAACTGGGGGTTGCGGTGAAATGTGCAACCATTACGCCAAATGCGCAGAGAATGGAAGAATATGATCTGAAGAAAATGTGGAAGAGTCCCAATGGCACGATTCGCGCAATTTTGGACGGCACTGTTTTTCGCGCGCCGATTCTTGTCAAGGGAATTAAACCATTCGTTTCCTGTTGGGATAAGCCAATCACGATTGCTCGTCACGCATACGGTGATGTATATAGGGATTCAGAGATGAAGATTGACGGCGCTGCAACCGTTGAGCTTCTTGTAACCTACAAGGACGGAACGACAAAAATACAGAAGGTACATGATTTCGATGGACCGGGAGTGGTTCTTGGTATGCATAATACTGACAAATCCATTTCTGCATTTGCCAGATCGTGCTTTACCTACGCGCTCGATATTCATCAAGATCTCTGGTTTGCAACGAAAGATACCATTTCGAAGACATATGATCATCGTTTCAAAGATATTTTTCAAGAGATATTTGAGGCTGAATTCAAGACGGCTTTTGAGGATGCAGGAATTACATATTTTTACACCTTGATTGACGATGTTGTTGCTCGTATCATGAGATGTGAGGGAGGCATTCTTTGGGCCTGTAAGAATTATGACGGAGATGTGATGTCAGATATGATAGCTTCAGCATGCGGAAGCCTTGCGATGATGTCATCTGTTCTTGTGTCCCCTGATGGCAAATACGAATACGAAGCTGCACATGGTACGGTTACCCGTCACTATTATAAGTATCTCAAAGGGGAGCCAACATCAACCAACCCGATGGCGACCATATATGCTTGGTCTGGTGCACTTCGCAAGAGAGGTCAGTTGGATGATCTTCCTGCTCTTGTCGATTTCGCTAACAGACTTGAGGAAGCGTCTATATCGACCATTGAAGAGGGAACGGTCACGGGAGATCTCGCCTCGCTACTTCCTGCAGGGACGGCGACTGTAGTGAATACAGAAGGATTTCTTAAGGCAATTGCTGCTAAACTATAAATTCATTATTTCTGAAGGGAGATCGTATGAGTTATTTTGATTTGTGGAATGAAAGAATTGAGGATGCATCGGATCAAGCGAAATATACAGCTTATGTTCAGAGCTATTATGATCTTGAGGCGCAGGCATATGACCGAATTCTGTCTGCTTTCCCCAATAATGCATCGTTTACCGAAGGTACGGCTGTTGACCTTGCGGATACTTTGGGATTCAAGAAAGACCAGATGGATGTGTTTGCCGGTTTTCTTGACGGAATCAATCCCAGTCTGACTGAGGCACTTACGCCGGAATCAATGGATGACGATTCATTCATTTCATTGAAGATTGACTATGAGAAACTGTATTGGAATATGCGAGATGCAAAAGCAGACTGGCTATATAATCTTCCTAGTTGGAAGAAGGTTCTTGAGGCGGATAAGAGAAAAGAGATAACGAAATCTTTTCGTGATTCGAAGACGATTCATGTAGATAAGGTCGGAAGAAATGATCCGTGTCCATGTGGATCAGGCAAGAAGTATAAACAGTGTTGCATGGGCAAATAATAAAGAGATATCTGGTGGGAATCGTCGTTTTATTTGATTGATTTACTTTTGTCTTCGACCAGAAGCAGGAGCGTGAATATGTCAATTACGGTAAAATGTCTTCCGGAGTCAAGCCGCCCGTATGAGAGGCTTGAAACATATGGTGCGCAAGCTCTATCGGATGTTGAACTGATTGCAATCATTCTTAGAAATGGTTCAACAGGACTGTCGTCTGTCGAACTTGCAAGTGAATTACTTGCACTTGATTCACGCAAAGAGGGATTATCCTTTTTGCGTGATTTTTCATTAGAAGAATTACGCAGGTCTAAGGGAATGGGACGCGTGAAGGCAATTACGATTAAGGCAGCACTTGAGATCGGCCGACGTTCCATGCTTCAGGAACCATTCTGGAAAAACAAGCAGATTACTTGTCCGCAGGATTCCAAGGTCTTTTTCGAAAACATGATGGTAAATCTAGTGAAAGAAGAAGTGCACGCCCTTCTTCTTGATACGCGGCATCGCGTGATTCGGCACACCGTCATTTCTTCGGGTGGACTCGCTTCGACAGGCATTTTCCCGAGAGAAATTTTCAGAGAAGCAATCAAAGCCAATGCAGCGGCAATCGTTATCGCGCATAATCATCCGAGTGGTGATCCTAAGCCAAGTCCAGATGATATTGCGACGACGAATTCTCTCGATAAATCTGCGAACCTTCTGGGCATTTCTTTGATTGACCACATCATAATTGGACGAGGTACTTCATCAAGTCTCAAGGAACTTGGCTTTCTATGACCGAGAAGTTCAGGAAGAAATATGGTATACTTCTTGTGATTATAAATTCGGAATCAGATTATCTGATGAGTTTTTCGGTTTGAGGTGAAGTTTTTGCGTAAGTTGCTGGCGAACAAAGTATTCCTTCTGATATTAACAACACTCCTGATCATATCTATTTTCATTTTTGATATGATCCCGGGCAATCCTGTTCACGATGTTTTTTCTCCTGTTACTCTCATACTTGATCCGGTTGAACATCTCGTGCGTGGAGCTGGAAACAAAATATCCAGTTTTTTCTCTGCGATTTCTGACGGTGTTGAACTCCGAGAAGAAAATGAGAAGCTGAAAGATCAGGTATCTGAATTGCAATATCAGGTTCAGCAGGATGAGGAAGCCGCCAGACGTTGGGAAGAACTGAAGGATGCACTTCATATTAAGGATAGCTTTGAAAATTACGACATTTTTGGTGCTTCTATACTCACTCGTGAAGCCGATGAGTGGTTCAGTGTAATTCGACTCGAAGTCGGAAGCAGTGACGGAATCACGCAGATTGATGACAGCACATATGCGGTTGTCGATGCGCAAATGAATCTTGCCGGAAGAATTATGTATATGGACAAGACATCCTCCAAAGTTCTGCCAATCCTGCATGAAGGATTTACCGTGAGTGCTAAGGTGAATGCAGTGAATGGTGCAGTTGTCACGGTACATGGAGATATTGAACTCAAGGAGCAAGGCCTCTGCATGGTTGACCAAATCCCGAATGGCGTGCAGTTAGTAGTTGGGGACGAATTAGTCACAAGTGGAGAAGGTGGCGTCTATCCGGCGGGAATTCCAATAGGCGTGATTACGTCAATCGATGACTCTTCCTCATTAACGCAGACGGCAACGCTCGAGCCGTATGTGGATATTTCTACACTGAAGGATCTGTTCGTTATGGTTCCCAATGAATTGAGTACTGCAGATGATTCGGCTGAAGATACGACACAAGCCGAATAACAAATATCTGGGAGGATAGGAAACTGAACAGATTACAAAGGACAAGACAAATAACCGTGTATGCAGTGTATATTTTGTTTTTTTCTACGCTGCAAGTTACTTTCCCTCAGGCATTTTCATTTAGAGGGCAAGTTGCTGATTACATGCTGGTTTTTGTTATACTTTCGGGCTATTTCTTCGGCAAAACGGATGGTGCGGTGGTTGGTTTGATCATGGGCGTTTTTCGCGATATTTTGGCAGGTGAGCATCTGGGACTTGGCATGATGTTCTTGTTGTACGCAGGACTGATGTCTGCGATTCTTTTTTCGAAACGATTTCACAGAAAGCTCATTCTTGCATTTCTGCAAGTTTTTATCATAACATTGTGCTATAAAGTGGTTGGACATCTTATATATTATGTTGTTCCGCTGATGCTTGAGCATGATACGGTATATTTTACTTTTAGGCATATTGTTTTCGACAGCGTTGCTCCGCAACTTCTGCTTAACCTACTTGTTTCCATTCCTCTGGCACTTCTCCTTAAGTATTTGGGACCCTATAATCATGGAATCAAGCAAGAAGAGGATGAACAAAATCCCGAGAAGGAGGGATTATGGCTAAGAAGATAAATGAGGATGGCATGTTTGCGTTTGATCAGGATCATGTGGATTCTGGTTCGATAGAGACAAAAGGAACGATGGACTATATTGCTGCTTTTTTTACAAGCAGGTATGCGATCTTAGGCATTATTATATGCTTGTTTGGTCTTGTCATACTCATTATGACTACGGCTCTTCAGCTCTCGGGAGCTTCAGAAGAAGCGTCGACAACATCCTCTTCGGGTGTATCCAGACAATATACAGTGAGTGCTCCTCGCGGCGATATTGTGGATTGTAATGGGGTAGTTCTTGCGTCATCTGAGGAGGTACAGACCCTTCTAATAGCCAATGCTGGCATGGATGACGCCGACCTCAATGCTATGTTGCTTGATTTGTCTTATCTCTTTGATCATTACAATTGTGTTCCTGTTGAAGAGCTTTCAGACTATCTTACGATTGATCCATATGCATTCGCGAAGGATGCTGAGGATATTTCCTCCTGGCAAATGAGCTCGGATCTTTTCGCACTTGACGAAGCTCCGGCAAATTCTCTTGTTACCTATTCAGATGAATATGTAAAAAGTGACCCACAGGTTTTCTTTTTGTACTTGCGCGACCTCTTTGGTATTGATCCAACTTATTCTCCCCAAGATGCGTATCGGATCATGTTGCTACGTTACCAAATTTTTGCAGATAGTTGGGCATTTACAACAGGAACCCCAGTCGAAATAGCGACAGATGTTCCGGACGAGCTGATTAATTATCTCCTCGAACAAAACTATAAATATGAGGGGCTCTTAGCAGGGACTGATTATCGCAGGACATATTCGCCTCTTGCAGAGACATCATGTCATGTTGTTGGATATATCGGTCAAATTTCTCAGGAGACGTATGCTACTCTTTCAGATTTTGGGTATTCCCTGGAAGATGTTGTTGGACAATCAGGCGTTGAATACCAAATGGAACGTTATCTTCATGGTCAGACGGGAGAAAAGGCATATAATATTTGGACGGAGGACGGTTCTGACGGCACGTTCTATTCCGAAGAGATCGGAACCGATCCGATTCCGGGTGCAACCGTTAAGTTAACAATTGACTCGACGTATCAGACGGTGGTTCTTGACGCGATCAAACAATATATTGCGGATGCAAAAGCACAAGAAGAGGCAGTTCCGACGGGATTGCAAACCGCATCCGCAGGCGCGGTTATCATGCTCGATGTTAACACGGGTGCTGTACTTACTATGGTGTCTTTTCCTAATTATGATCCGAACGATTTCGTTTTGTCCATGGAGGGCGATGAGGATGCCGAAGCAATGCTCGAGTATTACCTAGATAATGATCCTGATTCGCAAACGGCCAAGGATATGCCGCTTTGGAATCGTGCAATTCTCTCGCAATATGCACCCGGATCAACCTTCAAGATGGTTACCGCAGTTGCAGGGCTTGAAAATGGAATCATTACGGCGAGTTCAAATACGATAGAGTGTGTTAGCCCGTGGGATTGTTATGGATGGACCTTCTGGTGCCATGAACGGCGCGAAGGCGGACACGGTCCCCTCACATTGACGCAGGCCTTTGCAACTTCGTGCAATATTTATTTTATGCGTTTGGGTGTTGAGACAGGTATCAATGCGATCGATGAATGGGGTGAGAAACTTGGACTTGGCGAACTGTCCGGCATTGATCTTCCCGGAGAAACGGTTGGCGTTCGTGCAAGTCGCGAGACAAAACGCCTTGTTCAGGAAGAGGAATACGACAAAACGTGGTTTCCTGCTGACACAGCGCAATCATCAATCGGTCAATATGACAATAAATTTACGATTTTGCAATTAGCTAGATATACGGCGGCCCTTGCAACAAATTATCTGGTTACGCCGCATGTCATTGAAAGTGTAACGGCTGAAGATGGCACGATTCTCTATGAAGGGTCTACGGAAAGAACATATGTGGGCATTTCTGATACGACACTTCAGGTCATCAAGCAGGGAATGATTGCAGTTGCTGGCTCAGAAATAGGAACAGCGTATGAATCGCTTGGTGATTTCCCGGTCGAGATCGCTTGTAAGACGGGTACGGCAGAAACAGGATTGGAATACACACTTAAGCAGTATTCCAATGGATTGTTTGTGTGTTATGCTCCAGCAGATGACCCGCAAATTGCCATCGCACTGGTTGTTGAGAAAGGCGAGTGGGGTGCCTCGACAACAGTCATTGCTGAAAAACTGATGTATGCATATTTTAAGATTGCAGATCCTTCTCTTCCAGAGGCGCAGGTGGGTGATGCTGAAATCGGTGATTATACGACTGCCGAAACCCCCATAACAAGTCCTACGCCAACCCCTGCAACATGATTTCCTTTCTTCATTTATGTCTTGCAAGTAAGATTTTATTGAAGTATGGTACAGATTGTTCATATTTGCTTGCAGATTGGTTAAACTATTTGTACAATTAGTTTGTTATTTCTGAAAGACAGGGGGTCTGGTTTATGAAAATTGTCCTGTTGGCTGATAATCGTAAGAATGAGCTTCTTGTGAATTTTTGTATTGCCTATCGACAGCTCATGGCGAAGCATATTTTATATTCTATGCATAATACGGCAACTTTGATTGAAGAAAGTGCTGACTTACAGGTATTCGGTTTATCGTCGGATTATGCGGGCGGATTCGATCAACTTGCTTCCAGGGCCATGTTTAACGAGATTGACTCCGTAATTTATCTTCGCGACACGCAGTTTTCATATTATGACGAGCCGAACTCACTCCTCAAAGCCTGTGATTATAACAGTATTCCATACGCTACAAACCTTGCGTCTGCTGAAATACTCATTCTGGCGATTGATCGGGGCGACCTTGATTGGCGAGAATTGATCCGAACGTAAGCATGTTATTGGATTTGCTTTTTATTATACTCAGAAGAATGCATAATTCTCCTGAGTATTTTTTTGAAAAATGATCATTCAGATCGTAATTGTGCTAAATTTTTTGTTATGAGTTCATTAAATATCATATTTTCGACGTAACCGCGTGAAATTCGATTGCTATAATTTTATTGACTCACAGGAATCGGAGGAGAATATGAAGATCAAAGTCTATCCTTTTGGCCCTTTGCAAGCCAATTCCTATTTGGTTATTTTTGAAAACGATGCATTTATAATTGATCCGTGTGTTCCACTCGAAATACTCGATTTAGCAGGACTTCGTGTCCGGGGCATTTTCTGTACGCATGCTCATTTTGATCATATTATTGAATCGAATCATTATCGTGAGCAATTAGGTTCTATGATTATGGTTCATGAGTTGGATATTCCTGCGATGAATGATTCCGAAATAAATGGATCTGACAGTATATCATCTAGGATCGTTGTTCCCGAGCCGCTGTATCCCTTGCGAGATAATGATGTTCTGCACGCGCAAGATTTTGATATGGATGGCAAGAATCCGTTTTCCATTACGGTTATGCATACACCAGGACACACAAGAGGATCAATCTGTCTTCTATTTGCTGCCAAAGACTGTGAGACCGTGTTGTTTTCCGGCGATACAATTTTTGCCGGCACGGTTGGACGAACTGATTTGGGAGGAAGCATGCCGGATATGATTCAATCGATTCGTAGAATTTCGCTTCTGCCAGACAATGTGCGAATATATCCCGGACATGGAGCGAGCACGTCTGTTGGGATCGAGAAATCGGTGAACCCGTACTTTACAGCACTTTCCTACAATGATATCATTTAGGCATTGCGTCGACGAGTGAGTGGGTAATTGCCTCCAAGCCGTTTCCCGGAAATTCCGGATGGTTGTGTATGGGTCCCTATTTCCGTCCTGCATGGGCGTTTTTTTGCGAAAAAACAATGCCCGTGAGCGCCTATGCCAAGGTATTTTGGTGTGCTCAATAGATGATCCAGGAGGAATGAGAATGAGTGATCTGATCAATTCGTTATATGCTATTCACGATACTTTTCAGAAAGAAATTGCAGGGATTACGTCTTCTGCCGACGCTGAGACCGTGCGGGTTAAATATCTGGGCAAGAAGGGCGCGCTTACAGGCGTGCTACGTATGATGGGGTCACTTACTCCAGAAGAACGGCCGATCATCGGCCAGCATGCGAATGATATCCGCGCAAAAATGGAGACAGAGCTTGAGACTTCTCTGCGTCAACTACTGGCAGACGAGCAACGCAAACAGCTAATCAGTCAGACAATTGATGTGACGCTACCTGCCTCTCCTGTAGCTATGGGATCTCGACACCCTTTATACAAGGCAATCGATGAAATATGTGAGGTCTTCTTAGGTTTGGGATATTCCATTGCCGAAGGACCGGAAGTTGAATATGATTTATACAATTTTGAGAAGCTGCGCCTTCCCCCAGGACATCCAGCTCGAGACACACAGGATACCTTCTATATAACGGATAATATTCTCCTGCGTACGCAAACATCGCCGGTTCAAGTTCGTGTTATGGAGAAACAGAAACCGCCAATTAAGATTATATGCCCAGGCAAGGTGTATCGTTCGGATGCGCTCGACAGTACTCACTCTCCCATTTTTCATCAGATCGAAGGACTTGTGGTAGATAAGGGCGTCACGATGGGCGATCTTGTGGGATCGCTGCAACTTTTTGCAAGAAAACTGTTCGGCGAGAATACAAAGATTCGCCTGCGACCGCATCATTTTCCATTTACGGAGCCTTCCTGTGAAGTCGATTTGACCTGTTGGTCCTGTAAGGGAAAAGGTTGTCGTGTCTGCAAAGGTGAGGGCTATGTGGAAGTGTTAGGCGCCGGGATGGTTCATCCCGATGTTCTTTCCGGGTGTGGTATTGATCCGGAAATATACAGTGGTTTTGCTTTTGGGATTGGGGTCGAAAGGACAGCGATGGGACGGTTTGGCATAGATGATATTCGGAATCTCTATGAAAATGATGTCAGATTTTTGAAGCAGTTCAAGTAAATATATAATTTTGTCATTACTATTCGTTATGGGCGGTTGCCCACGGGAGGATATATTCATGAAAGCACCCATTGATTGGCTTAAAAAATTCATCGACATCACAATACCAACGCACGACTTTGGCGAGAAAATGACTATTTCAGGATCAAAAGTTGAAGAGATCATAAAAAGCGGCGAGGATATATCGCGTGTTTTCACAGGACAGATTCAATCTTTTATTCCGCACCCAGATTCAGATCATTTGCACATCTGTCAAGTTAATATGGGTCGCAGTGATCTTGGCGGTATTCTTCAAATCGTATGTGGTGCTCCAAATGTGAGAGAAATGATGATATGTCCGGTCGCGATTGAAGGCGCGCATTTACCTGGCGGTCATGTGATCAAAAAAGGGAAATTACGCGGTGTTGATAGTAACGGGATGTGCTGTTCGATTCAGGAATTGGGATTCTCGCCTGCAAATTTTGCGGGTGCAACGGAAGACGGACTATGGAGTATGCCTTCGGACACCCCTGTTGGAATGGATATTAAAGAATATTTAGGTCTTGGATCGGAGACGATTGATTTTGAGATTACATCGAATCGACCCGATTGCTTCTCGATTGAAGGACTTGCCAGAGAGGCAGCGGTGACGCTTGACGTACCCTTTCATGAACTTGAACCTGTCGTTACTGCAAAGAGCAAAAAGAGCACAAAGGATATGGCAACAGTCAACAATTTGGCTCCAGAACTCTGTTATCGCTATTGTGCACGTGTTGTTGAGAATGTACAAATCGGACCTTCTCCAGCATGGATGCAGAAATTGTTAACCGATGCTGGCATGCGTCCGATTAACAATGTTGTGGATATTACGAATTTTGTCTGCCTTGAACTTGGGCAACCAATGCATGCATTTGATCTGTCATACCTATCTGGGCATCATATTATTGTTCGGAAAGCATTGGCGAAGGAGAAGACGCGAACGCTTGACGGGGTTGACCGTGAATTAGCTGAAGATGCCCTCGTCATTGCTGATGAAGAAAAGATATGTGCAATTGCGGGTGTAATGGGCAGCGAGAATTCAGAAGTAACAGAAAACACCGTGTCGATTCTATTTGAATCGGCAACATTTCATGCGTTTTCTGTAAGACAAACAGCCGTGAAAAACGCTCTGCGCACGGAAGCTTCTTCAAGATATGAGAAGGGACTTGATCCAGAAAATGCTAGACGAGCACTGGATCGTGCATGCGAGCTCATTGAAGAATTGTCTTGCGGAGATGTATGCCAAGACGTAATTGACATATACCCAACACACCTAGAAAGACCCAAGATCGCATTTCTTCCTGCCAGAATCAACGCATTCCTCGGAACGACAATCTCGGATGATTTTATGATGAAAACGCTTGAAAAATTAGGGTGTACATTTGTTAAGGAAAACATGGATCTGTTTTGCATTCCTCCAACATACAGACCGGATTTACTTGTAGAAGCGGACCTTTCTGAAGAGATTGCAAGATTTTTTGGTTATAACAATATAGTACCTACGCTTCTTTCCGGTAAAGAGACTACACTTGGCGGCCGCTCGCAAGATCAGCTATCAATCGAAAAAATGAAAGACGTTCTTGTTGCACAAGGATTCTTTGAGGCAATAACATATTCATTTGAGAGTCCCAAGGAAATGGATAAGTTGATGCTTGATTCTGCGGATCCACTTCGCAACCAGCTTGTGATTACAAATCCATTAGGTGAAGATTTCTCGGTTATGAGAACTTCAATGATTCCTTCGATGCTACGAATCGCATCCCTTAATGCAAGTCGTTCCGTCAAATCCGCAAACATTTTCGAGATTGCCTATGTCTATCTTCCTAATACGGATTCGACGAAGCTTCCAGAAGAACGTAGAATGCTTGCGTCAGTGGCATATGATTTGGATAGCGGAGATGAACCATCACTATTTTACAAGTGCAAGGGTGCTGTTACGGAAATCTGTGCAAATCTTGGCATTCGGAACGTTTCCTTTGAACCTCTGTCGGATGTTTCATATCTTCATCCCGGCCGATCGGCATCCGTTATAATCAATGGTCGTTCCTGTGGGCAGATCGGATATATTCACCCATGCGTAGCGGACAGATTTGATGCTCCAGTTGGTACCGTAGTAATTAATATTGAGATAAATTCGATTCTTCGAGCGGCAAGTGTTAAGCGCGCCTATACGCCACTGCCAAAATATCCTGGAATTACGCGTGATATTTCTGTCATCATTGACGCAGAAATTCCAGTCGGTTCAATCGAAAAAATCATTAAGAAAAAGGGCGGCAAATTGCTTGAATCCTTCTCGCTTTTTGATATTTATACTGGCAAACAAATTGGCGAGAGCAAGAAATCCATCGCGTACAACTTTGTTTTCCGATCCGCTGAGAGAAGCCTTTCTGAATCGGATATCTCACCGATATATAACGATATAGTATCTTCACTTGAAAAAGAACTAGGAGCGACACTTCGATGATTTTGAACGTGTAAATTGCGACTCTTTGCACTTTTTTGACTGATTTCATCACGCAACAGCAGACCACCTCTTGGTAGTATTTTTATCAGGAGGTGGTTTTCTATGTCAAGTACGATACAGACAGCAATTATTTTTCCGATTGTCTTTTCCGGAATCTGTGTGTTGATTGCCGGCGGGCCCGTTTTGTATGAACAAGCTGCAGTCGCATCATATGCTTCCATACTTTCATATGATGCATCAGCAGAAAATCACGACATTTATTGTGAAAATTCGATTTGCGCAGGCGATTATTCCGCGGACATGATTATGACATCACCTGAGAAGATGTATTCGTTTATATGTGTAATACAGGATTTAGCCACTTGCATATATGGGGGGGTGACTTCATCTTGAACAGAAATAAGAAGGGCGGTATGACAATATTTCTTTGTATTATTCTTACAGCAGTCATTCTTGTCCAGAGCATTTTCTATTTTGGCGCGCGTTTTCGGGAGAACCAAGCAGATATCAGAAGGTGTCTGCGTCTACAGACGCAGCAGATTCTCGCATCGTATAATGAGGAACTGCTCAATCAGTATGGTTTGTATGCGTTTGATTCCACGGCTAAAAATGATGAAGTGTTTATGGCATGTCTGAATGATTCCTGTGATGCAACGGTTGGTGCATATGATACTTGCCTTTTGGATGAGAATCAGCTTGCGACAGGAATATGCAATTATATGGAAGTACGTGAGGCGGGAATTGTAACTGGAGATATCATTTCAAAAGCTCGAAGCGTAATGAGTGAAATCGAGGGTAATGATATATATATTGCCGGGACGGATGGAGAGACACAAGAATGGATCGCGGACTTGTCTGATTATCTAAATGGCGGAGATGTTTGGGACACCGTAATTGAAGTGATTTCTGTGGCAACAGACTATGCGGAGTGTTCTGGTTACTTCGATGATCTTTTCAGTTTTGCTGAAGATTATCGAGAAATATTTGAGAGAGGTACTTCACTTTATTTGCAAGGCGAGAGCTCGGGATCTGTTGCTGACAGTCTTCTTGATACAAAAATGATGGAGAATACACTAAATACAATTGATTCGTATATGGGGCAAGACTCATCTACACTGATGGAGTATCTATTGGTTAATCAATATGCTGTATGTTGTTTTGATTCGAAGTTACAAACAACAAATGAAGGAAATTCGTCAATTCCTGAAGCGAATTATCTTGGGGTACCGTTTTCTGAATTACATAGTACCAATCAGTGCGATCTGGAATATATTCTGACAGGGCTTGACTCAGATACCGCATCTTGTGGCGTCGTATATGCTGGCATATATTCACTTCGACTCGCCGTTAATTTCCTATCTTTGTTATCTGACAAGGAAAAGATGGAGATAGCAAATGGTATTGCAACAGTCATCTCAACAATCATATTCATTGTATCGGAAGGTGGAATCTATGTAGATCCCAAGGTTATTGAATTTATCGTTGCCGGTGTTTGGGCCGCCGGTCAGGCTATGCTTGAGGTAAATGCGCTAGAAAACGGAGAGAGTATATCTTTCATAGATTCGTCGGTTATCACTGACAACCCGATTCTAGACGAGGTATTGCAAACGTCATATCGTGACTATGTTGGGCTTTTCCTTCTGTTCATTCCTGAGGAAACAAAACTTGAGAGAATGCTCGCAGTCATTAATCGGGATTACGGAGAAGACCTATCAACAAGTGTCGGAATAACTTCGAACTATCTGTCGAAAGTATACTATCTGGAAGAGGGGTATGATTTGTATGATTACTAGAATGCCAATTAGTAGGAGAAGGGGAGCAGTCATTCTTGAAGCAATTATCTCATTTCCTCCAGTACTCATATTATCTGCCTGTTTTCTTTCATCCGTAAATTGTGTGACCGCAGATATATTATTCGAACAATCCGTTGACCAGGTAACGCAAGAAATTTCTCTTGCCATACCTGTTGCAAGTGGAGGAATAGATCTTCTAGAAGAGGCTACTTCGTTTGCATGCGAAAATGTTGCCGTTGATGTAGACGAAGAAACAAGTAAAAATATTGCAAAAGTCGGAGGAGAAGTGTTATCTGCGATGGATGTTGTTTCTAGTGTTCTTGACGTTGATGGAGAAGACATTATCGGAACAGTAGCTTTTGGAGAATGGACTCGGGATAGAATTGTTACGGTATATGAGACACTGACCGATAATAACAGAATTGTCAGAGATAGAATTGATCAAGTGTCAGTCGTAATTGATTATGAAGGAACGGATCACATTATCTATCTGCGTGTCTATTATACTTGGAACACAGGAGTGAAGGAACTCGATAAAGAAATCGATAGCGCAATACCGATATATGGCGATTTGTCTTTTTCACTTGAAGAAGGCAATCATGTAGAGGATGATATTTGGTTGAAGAGCAATTTTGTTCGGGGAAGATCAATAAACCGTTCTTTTGGCGGAAATCTTCCATACAGTTACCCAGTAATAGCTAAATGGAGCAGCCAGACTGCAACATCAATAAAGAGCATAGATCTCACTGCGCCAACCTATCAGACAGCAGGAGTGGCCGAAGAGACGATAAATGAATATATCCATTCACTTGAACTGTTTAATGGCACGGTTAATCCATGGGGGAAAGATGCCATATGGATAAAAGAGGAAGACATTCTCGAAAAATATATGATTATTGTAATTCCGGAAAATACGCCGGAAAATATACGATCTGAAATCAATTCTTGTTATTCATATGCGACTTCTTGTGGAATCACACTTCAAATTGAGACATTTGGAGAATCAACTAAATACATAGAAGAAGAAAGTGAAACACAAGACAATTAGTCTCGATTCATCATTATTTTCAATTATGGTGAAGAAAAGCTCTGACATATACGGGTGTTAGTGTAAAATTTATCTCGGAGAAAAAAGAATAGAGAAATCCCCCCTGTGGTAGAATTCGAGTATCAACAAACGAATCAACTACGTAAAGAAGGGGCTTCTCTATATGCAGAGTATACAACAGGTAACAGAGGAATTTCTACAGGAGATTTATAAACTAAGAATTATAGACGGGATCGGAGAGTTTCAAAAGCAAGGGCAGGTGCAATTTGACAAGTACATCTGCCGTTTGGTAGAAGCCCGCATACAGGAAGTGGATCAGTATCTATTTGAAAATCCGAAAGCCAGAAAAGGCTGGCAGGTGGAGCAAAAAGGGATAACCAGGGACCTTGTGACGCAAAACGGAAACGTGCATTACGAGCGCAGATACTACAAACACAAAAGAAGCGGATGCCGAAGCTACCTAGTTGACTCGTTGGTGAATGTAGCCAAAGGAGAACGTCTGGAGGTCGGTCTGGCCGCAGATCTGTGCGTCAAAGCGACGCAGTACTCCTATCAGGAAAGTGCAAAGCTGTCCTGCTATGGCAGTGTAAGCCGGCAAACCGTTATGAATCAGACCCGGAAGGTATCTGGATATGAGATAGAGAAACCGGGCAAACGGGAGGCTACTGTGATTCATATACAGGCGGATGAAGACCATGTAGCGATGCAGGATGGCCGCAATGTTATGCCCAAACTGCTGGCGATTCACGAACCTGTGAAAGAAAACAAAAGCAAACGCAGCTATCTGCCGAATCGATATTTAATCAGCAGTTACAATGAGCGAGTTGAAGATATGTGGGAACGAGTCGGCCAGGAGATTGAGTCGCGCTATGGCAGTCTGGAAGACGTAAAACTATATATCCACGGAGATGGTGCATCCTGGATAAAAGGCGGGGTAGAGCACCTGGAAGCAGGGAAATTCGTGTTGGATAAGTTTCATGTAAGCCGGTTCATTCACCGTGTAACAAACGGAAATCAGGACTACATACAGTATATCTGGGAAAGGATGGAGCAAAATGACATAAAGGGAATCCGACGATTCGTGAAAGGATGCGTGGACAGTGAAGTGTGTGCAGAAGAAACAGGCAGGAACTTTATCGGGTACATAAGCAACAACTGGGCAGGCATTCAGATCTGGTACGATAAGAATGAACAGGCAGGAATCAGCTGCGCGGAAGGTCTGGTAAGTCATATTTTTGCAGACCGGTTAAGTAGCCGCCCGAAGGCTTGGATGGACAAAGGACTAAAAACAATTACAGATTTGCGTGTATATGTAAAAAATGGTGGAAAGATAACGCCGAACCATATGCGCCCGAACACGAAGCCGCAAGTACAAGTAACCAAAAGGATGCAGGAACAGCTTAGGCAAAAAGCATATGCGACGCAGGACATACGAACCAATTTCTGCTGCAGTCACCGGCATACGGCAGAGTATGCGTTATATCGTTCCGTTACAGACAATGATATGAAGTTCTAACCACTGGGGATTTATCTAAATTTATGACCGAGAAAAAGTTGACACTATCTATACGGGTAAGAATAGTTGTCACATAGTTATGCTTGCAGTAGAATAGAAATGTTGATCAGAATTTCATTGATACAATGGAGGATTATTTGAAAAAGGGAAACGATAGTGTCAGGGTGCCAACACATATGCGAAGTATGCGAAATAATGGCAGCAGATTATCATCCGAATCTGTGGGAGATTCTTTGCGAAGAGCAAGGACTCACTTGGTTCTGAAGTGGTTGATTGTTCTTGTTACGTTCATTCTTTTAGCTGTTTTTATATTTGTATTTGCATATTTCGGCTATTCTGATAAACTAATTCAGTATTTTGTTGACCGGCTTGTATAGGCAGGGAGCTATGATATGAATGACAAATTGAAGGATCCATTAACTGATGCACTTTTCGATGCGATACTAGCGCTCAAATCGAGAGAAGAGTGCTATCAATTTTTTGAAGATTTATGTACAGTTTCCGAGATTAAATCTCTCGCGCAACGGTTACAGATTGCTTCATTGTTGTATAATGGACGGACGTATTCTGAGATTTTTGAAATCACCGGTGTCAGTACTGCCACGATAAGTCGAGTGAATCGTTCACTTGAATATGGTGCTGACGG
>JBPOHB010000067.1:0-2202 GCA_052036055.1 Bacillota bacterium
GTTCGTCACATAGTAGTGGAATCCCAAAAAGTCCATCCCTGCAGACATTGGAACAATCTTTGTCTTCTTTTTATTTAGATGAATGCCAATTTTGTTGCATTCCTTCTCGATTTTTTCAAGGCATCCCTTCAGGTATTCTTTGTCCTTATGAATCAGATAGAAGTCGTCGTTATATCGTCCGTATCCTCTAATGTGCATCTGCTCCTTTATCATGTGATCTATGTGGTTTGCTATGATCAGCGCATCCGCCTGTGACAATTGATTTCCTAGTGGGACTCCGACTCCTCCTGGAATGCTTGCATGTATGTCTGTTATCAGTTTCAGGAGCTTCTCATTCGCAAAATACTTCTCATATATCTTTTGAAGCACGTCGTGCCGAATGCTGTCAAAATATCCCTTGAAATCTCCTACCAGAATATAACTTTCTGTTCCATTCTTTCTGATTTCTTCTCTTAGGTGCCTTTTTAATAGTTGTATTTGAAAATCTGTCCCTTTCTCTTTCCTGCTCGCTCCGTTCTCATAGATGAGTCTCGGCAGTATGTACGGTACCAGAATATTGTCGTTTAAATTTTTCTGCACCACTCTATCCTTATACTTCGTACTTTTGATGTTCCTGCTCTTTCCTCTTTCGTTGATCGTAAATTCGTGATAATCACTGATTCTGTATCTTCCTGTCTCTAGTAAATATTCCAGATATAACGTGCTTTCTAAAATTCTCAGGTCATAGCTCGCTACTGAATCCTTCCATAGCTTCCCTGATTTACAACTTCTATGTGCATTATAAAGATTCTCATAGCTTGTAATTATCGCAAAGTCGTCATATTGGCTCTTTCTTTCTGCCATAGAACCTCATTTCTTTTATCTCTCAAGTCGCACGCAAATGAGCGCATGCATCCGGTCGCTGATGAGTGGTCGGATGTGTCGGCTTTCCTGTATTCGGTCTTCTGACCTGGGATGTACTCTCCTTGTGCGTATTCTGATTTCAGCCTTTTGGCTTACTCTGTCTCATGTTTCACACAATCGGGGCGAACGCCATAGTTACCATTGTACGCATTGTTGTTGTTGAGCGAGCCGTCCGTATTGACATTGCGGGCATCGTACGAATTCGAAGCATTCGGTGTTGTAGAATACACCCCCATATTATTAAAATTTCCCTCTGAATCTTTTCTCGTCCTGTTTGTACCAGGCTATTGTGAGATTTCTCACGTTGAATGCCATACTGGCCCAGAATCTACATTTTTCTGCAGGTATCTGAAACGCTTCTTTGCTGATATCCATCAATGCCATTAGCGACCTGCAATACGCAATCGCTTGTCTCTGCCTATACTGTCTGAACTCTAGCTCCTGCAGGTTCTTCGGATTGATTTCGTTTGCTTCATATAGCAATGTGTAAATATCCACAGCCTTCTCGATAATTCTGTTTGTAAACGTCAGTCTGTATCTTTTTGGAAAATGCTTCTCGTTGTTTGTCACTCTTATCGTGTGCGATACAAGCTCCTTTGCTTTGATGATTACAGTCAGGTCTCCCTGTGTTCTTTCATTCACTCTAACGCTCATTATGCATACATCCTCTTATTTGCGCTGTCGTATATTCCGCTTGCAATTCTGATGGAGCTGTCGTCTTCAAATGTCTCTACGAATATGTTGTCAGATGTCCCGGCCACTACTGCTCCTTGTAGCAGTGATAGCGCTATGTCTAGTGCGAGAATGTTCGTGATGTTTTTTCCTATCATGTCCTGATTCTTGTATGCTATATCAGTAATTTCTTCCAGATCGTCGTACAGCGCGTAGATTCCGGATGCTACATTGATGTTAATCTCTGTAGTCGTATCTTGCAGATTTGTGTAGAGTGAGATGATTTGTTTTTCAACCGATTCTACAGTTGGCGGGTTGATGTACTCTGCATCTGTTCCTGAATTTGCATAGGCGAATAGTATCTCATTTGTTCCATCTGATGCAAATACCCCTTTTTCTCTGAAATAAAATCCTGATGTTATGGTACTATTGTCAAATATACCCATAATTTGTACCACGTTCTCTTCTGTGACGTTTACTCTGTACACTGATATTTCTTTCACCATATTCACCAGTGTTTCCATTGTTTTTCTGCTTTGACCATTTCGAAGGGTCCCATCTCCCATTTGAATTTTCGTGAATGTGATTGTGACTTTTCCCCCAATTCAGATTGCCGGCAATTGGTTT
>JBPOHB010000287.1:0-19627 GCA_052036055.1 Bacillota bacterium
ACCGAGGTTTCTAACCTTCATCATTTCGTCCTCAGAACGTTCAACAAGATCACCTACATTGTTAATCCCGGCTCTCTTCAGACAATTATATGTCCTTACTGAGAAATCCAGATCTTCGATGGCTGTATCCAGCTTAGAATTCTTATGTCCAAGGTCTTCGGCGTCTCTGAAACTGGGTCCTGTGTTCTTATCTGTAAGTGCAATAAACAATCCCAAATGTTCACACAGAATCGCTGCAGATCCGGAAAGAGCCTCATTGACATCAATTGTAGAATCCGTCCATACTTCAAGCGTAAGACTATCAAAATCCGTACGCTCTCCGACACGGGTATTCGTAATTGTATAATTTGCCTTCTTCACTGGAGTAAAGATTGAATCTACGGCAATAACACAGATTGGATGTGAAGCACTCTTATTGCGGTCAGCAGAAGAATAACCACGTCCTTTACTGATAGTAAGTTCGATGAATAGACGTCCGACTCCGTTAAGCGTTGCAATCACATGATCCGGATTCATTATTTCAACTTCTTCATCATGAACGATATCGCCGGCAGTTACATCACCCGTACGACCTTCATCCGTGCTGATGTATACAGTCTTCGGGCCGTCAACATGCAGTTTGGCGCGAATCCCCTTCACATTCAGAATGATTTCCGTCATATCCTCGACCACACAATCAATTGTGGCAAATTCGTGCTGAACGCCTTCGACACGGATGGCAGTTACAGCTGCTCCGGTAAGCGATGAAAGAAGAACCCGACGAAGGGAATTACCCAGCGTTGTTCCGTATCCGCGCTCAAGCGGTGCAATCACAAATTTGCCATAAGAGCCATTATCGTTCAACTCAACACACTCAATGACAGGCTTCATTATTTCAATCATTATTTTCCTCCTTGCGCAACGAAACGCACATGGTTACAGCCTATTATTTCGAGTACAACTCAACAATCAAGGTTTCCTTGACCTCAATATCAACATCTTCACGCGACGGTAATACGATGACCTTGCCCGTTAGCGTCTCTTCGTTGAATGTAAGCCATGCTGGAGTCGGCCGTGTGTTGCTAAGATTTGTGAATTTAGTTGATTTGCGACTTGATTCGCGGACAGCAATCTCATCACCAGCCTTGATCACAATGGAAGGAATATCTGCTTTCTTACCATTCAATGTGAAATGACCATGCGTAACAAGTTGACGTGCCTCTGCACGAGAAGCAGCAAAACCCATTCTGTAGACAACGTTATCCATACGAAGTTCGAGTAGTTGAAGCAGGTTATCACCTGTCTTCCCCTTCATATGATCCGCACGGTCAAATGTTGCGCGGAACTGACCTTCGAGAATTCCGTAAAAACGCTTTGTCTTCTGCTTCTCGCGAAGCTGAACACCATACTCTGACATTTTCTTTCTTCCCTGACCATGCTGTCCCGGTGCAAAACTGCGTCTTGCAAGAGCACATTTTGAGGAATAACATCTCTGTCCCTTAAGAAAAAGCTTATCGCCCTCTCTACGGCAAAGGCGGCAGGATGCATCTGTATATCTAGCCATTCTCTATACCTCCGTAATCAGACTCTTCTTCTCTTAGGCGGCCTGCAACCATTGTGAGGGATCGGGGTAACGTCCTTAATCATCGTAACATCAAGTCCTGCAGTCTGAAGTGCACGGATTGCAGATTCACGACCTGCTCCCGGACCTTTGACAAAGACTTCTACTGTACGCATGCCATGATCGACAGCTTTCTTCGCAGCATCTTCTGCAGCCATCTGTCCAGCAAACGCCGTTCCTTTACGAGAACCCTTCATGCCCATTTCACCGGCTGACGCCCAAGAAATAGCATTGCCAAGAGGATCAGTAATTGTAACAATCGTGTTATTGAAAGTCGAATGAATATGCGCGTGACCGCGATCAATATTCTTGCGCTCTCTCTTCTTCGGTCTTGCGACCGCTTTCTTTGTTGCCTTAGCCATGGTAATCCTCCTTACTTCTTCTTGCCAGCGATCGTACGCTTCGGTCCCTTACGGGTACGTGCGTTCGTCTTTGTGCGCTGACCACGAACAGGAAGTCCCATTCTATGACGGCGACCGCGGTAGCAGCCAATTTCTGTTAAACGCTTGATGTTGAGTGCGATTTCTCTTCTCAAGTCACCTTCTACGTTGTAGTTGTTTTCGATCTGATCACGAATCTTCGCAACCTCATCTTCTGTGAGATCCTTAACGCGAGTATCTGGATTGATCGAGGAATCAGTAAGAATACGTGTAGAAATCATCTGTCCAATGCCAAATATATACGTAAGAGCAACTTCTACTCTCTTGTCATTGGGTAGATCTACACCGGCAATACGCGCCATCTGATGCACCTCCGTGATTGTTTATTGATTCATTGTTCTGTTATCTATATAACACGCGGTGCAAAGAACTTCAGTTGTTAGCCGAAGCAGCCGCCCTCGCAAAAGTGCGTGTAATATCCTTGTTCGATTACACCAAAATACCGGACAGAAATGACAAACTGTCCGGAGGCGGTGTTTCTTCTTAGCCCTGTTTCTGCTTATGCTTAGGATCCGCACAAATCACCATAACGTGACCCTTACGGCGGATTACTTTGCATTTCTCGCACATGGGCTTGACTGACGGTCTGACCTTCATAATACCTACCTCCTGTTAATGTTTCGATACAAATCGAAACCGACGCCTGAAGGCGTACGCTATAATATAATAACAAAAACCGAATGCAAATCAAGGGGTTTTCGCATATTAGCCTGATTTTTTTTGATAATTACTTGGCACGCCATGTAATTCGGCCCCTGGAGAGGTCATATGGCGACAGTTCAAGCGTGACTCTGTCTCCTGGGAGAATCTTTATGTAGTTCTGACGAAGCTTGCCGGAAATGTGTGCAAGTACTTCATGACCGTTTTCAACGAGCCTAACCTTGAACATTGCGTTTGGTAACGCGTCATTTACAATCCCTTCAACTTCAATAACATCTTCCTTAGCCATTTCATTCTCCTTCTTTCATGTCACCTATTCTGTGACTGTCAATGAGCCGCTCTATCTCTTTTCTTATCTTCGCATTTTGCTGATCTTCCAGCAACGTACGAAGGGCAAAAAACCATTGCACTGGACAATCCATCTGACATAAAGCCCGAAGGTGTTTCCTTCGCTTCTTTTTCGGGCGAGTCATTGTTCTCTTGACACCATCCACAAGAAAGCAGAAGCTTTCTTCTTCCGATGCAACCAGATAAACATGTCCGACATCGTGTCCGCATTTGGATTGTACAAGAGTACCTGTCACAAGTCCACAATCTTTCATTGCGTCAAATAATGTATGTTCTGTCATACGTGTCTTCACCCGTTTGCCTTCGTGAGTATTACGGGTCCATTGGGCGTAATGGCAATTGTATTCTCGTAATGCGATGAGTATTTTCTGTCTCGCGACACAATTGTCCATTCATCATCAAGCATAGCAATCTCACGCGTGCCCATATTTATCATAGGCTCTACGGCAATGACAAGTCCATCCACGAGGCGCAGTCCGTGTCCGGCTTTCCCATAATTAGGGACATCGGGGTCCTCGTGCAAATGCCGCCCGATACCATGACCTGTCAGCTCACGGACAACCCCATAGCCATATGACAAAGCATGTGCTTCAATGGCCGAAGATATATCGCCAAGGCGGTTGCCGATGATTGCCTTTTCGAAACCAATCCAGAAACACTCTTCCGTTACGCGAATGAGCTGTTCAGCCTCAGGGGAAATCTTTCCGACAGCATACGTGCGCGCGGCATCACCATGAAATCCGTCAACCACCGCACCGGCATCCACACTTATAATGTCGCCTTCCTTCAGGATTCTCGTCCTGCTCGGAATGCCGTGAACCACTTCACAATTGATCGACGTGCAGATGGAGGCAGGAAATGGCGGGTCACCATACTTGTAAAAGGAAGGAAGTGCATGATTCTCTTTGATAACCGACCATGCCTTTTGATCAAGATCATAGGTGGAAATGCCCGGTCTGATCATTTCGTGTAATGCTTCAAACATAAGCGCAACTACGCGCCCAGCACGTTGCATTTTTATGATTTCATCCGGAGATTTAAGCGAGATCATGATCGTCCTTCTTTCTATCGTTCGCGTTCACTGCCAAAGCATATTAGGCAAGTTTTCTGTCAGAAAGTCCTTTGCGTATTTCTTCAAGTGCAAGCTTGGAGGATATCTCATTACTTGCTTCAAGAATCAATCCTCGCTGTAGGTAATAATCGGAAAGGGGCTGCGTCTTCTCATAATATGTCTTAAGTCGGCTGAGTACCGTTTCTGGCTTGTCATCATCCCGCTGTATAACCGGTCCGCCACACTCGTCACAGACGCCTGCCACCTTCGTCGGCTTGAATTCCGTATTGTACCCGGCTCCGCAAGAAGAGCAGACCCGACGAGATGATACACGAGACTTGATTTCTTCGTCAGAAATCGTAATGCTGATCACAACATCTAATTTCGTTTCGAGCTTTGCGAGAGCCTTGTCAAGCTCTTCTGCCTGAAAAATCGTCCGAGGAAACCCGTCAAGCATAAAACCATTCTTGCAATCGTCCTGAGAAATCCGATCAAACAGCATCGAAATCGTAAGCGAATCCGGAACAAGAAGGCCTTGGTCGATATAGCTTTTCGCTTCGACACCAAGCGGCGTATTGTTCTTGATATTCGCACGGAAAATGTCACCCGTCGAAATGTGCGCAACGCCATACTCTTTTGTGAGCTGCGCTGCAATTGTGCCTTTGCCGGAACCCGGCGCTCCAAGTAAAATCAATCTCATTTCAAAACACCTTTCACAGATTACTGTCTTCTGTGAATCCGACAGTTGTCATGTCGGCCCTTTCTGTCAGAAGTATTGCATTTGTTTTATACTCATACAGCCTCACACCGGAAACAATCGTCTCCGAAGCGAGGCTATCTGAAGTAATCCGTATTCAAAAAACCTATTCAATACAAAGAATCTCCTGTGATTTGTAGCTATACAAATCCAATTTGCGCTGATCAATCGAGAAATCCCTTGTAATGATGTGTTACCATCTGCGATTCGATCTGCTTCACAAGGTCATTTGCAACACCTGTAAGAATCAGGATTGATGTACCAACAAAGAGTAAGTTTTGCGCTTCACTCACCTGGGTCACCTTAACAAGTAATTGCCCAAACAATGTCGGAATCAAAACAACAGATGATAGGAAAAGCGCATCTGCCCAGTTGAGTCTGCCGACGGTACGAGCAATATAATCCGACGTCGGACGACCGGGACGAACACCGGGAATAAACCCGCCATTCTTCTGGAGGTTGTTCGATATCTCAATCGGGTTGAACTGAATGAGCGAATAGAAGAATGTGAATCCAACAATCAACAGGAAATCCACGATGTAATACACCGGACTTGATGTGAAATCGCTAAACCACGTTACCACCGGATTTGTACTGCCCGAAAAGAAGATTGTGACAATCGTCGACGGCAAGGAAATCATGGACATGGCAAAGATAACCGGCATAACCCCTGACTGATTGACCTTAATCGGGATATATGTGTTCTGTCCGCCATATGTCTTTCTGCCGACGACTTTCTTCGAATATTGAACCGTAATTCTGCGCTCAGCATTCTGAATATAAAGCACATACAGTAAAATGACCAAGGCAATCGCAATGATCAGGAGGAAGAACAGGACACCGGCGGATATGCCAAGGAAAGCTGACTTAATCTGACCGGAAATATTAAGCGATACATCGTAAAGCGATTTCGCCATATTCGGCAGACGCGTTACGATACCCGCGAAAACCAGAAGCGAAATTCCGTTGCCAATTCCGTAAGAATTAATCTGTTCACCAAGCCACATAATAAATCCTGTACCAGCGGTAAAGGTTGCAATCGTCAGGATCGCGCCAATCGCGGTCGGGATATTGGAGGTAAGCGCAGATCTCGTTGCATAGCAGAAACCGCCCGCTTGAACGAGTGCCAAACCGATTGTTGTGAAACGTACAATCTGCTGGATCTTTTTGCGGCCGACTTCGCCCTCTTTTTGCAAACGCTCAAGAGCCGGAATCGCGACCGTTAAAAGCTGGATAATAATAGAAGAGTTAACGTATGGCGTAATACCCATGGAAAAGATTGTCGCAGAATAAAGGCCACCGGCAGAAAGAATATCCATAAGACGTCCGATCTGACCCCATTGGCTTTGAACAATGCTCGAGAATTCCGTTCTATCCATTGCGGGAGACGGAACTAATCCGCCAATCATATAGATAATTAATATGCCGAACGTGAAGAAGATCTTTTTGCGAAGATCTGGTACACGAAACGCATTGACAAAGGTATCAAATATACCCTTCATGATCACACCTCCAGGACCGAGCCACCAGCTTTTTCAATCTTTGCTTTTGCGGAGGCTGTAAAGGCAGTCGCCTGTACAGTCAGCTTCTTGGTAAGGTCACCGTTTCCAAGGATCTTGATTCCGTCGTTAACCTTCGGAATGGAGAGAATGCCTGCACTTGCGAGGATCTCAGCATTTACAGTTGCACCATCATCAAACTTCTCAAGATCCGAGACGTTGATTTCGATGAAAGCCTTTGCAAATCTCTTGTTGTTAAATCCACGTTTGGGCAAACGTCTGTAAAGCGGCATTTGTCCGCCTTCAAAACCGGGGCGAACGCCACCGCCAGAACGCGAATTCTGACCTTTGTGTCCGCGTCCAGCTGTCTTACCATTACCGCTGCCAACGCCGCGGCCTTTGCGGAATGCCTTCGCATCTCCGCCGGAAGTCAATTCGTTGAGTTTCATATTTCTACCTACCTCCATCAGACTTCTTCGCAAGTGACCAGATGCGCAACTTTGCGAATCATGCCGCGAACGGGAAGGGAATCCTTCTGAATAACGGACTGTCCGATCTTATGAAGACCGAGAGCCGCAATTGTTGCGCAGTGATTCTTATTGGCACTGTTGGTGCTTTTCACGAGAGTAATTTTCAAATCAGCCATGAAGATGCACCTCCTATCAAAGTATTTCTTCAACGGACTTACCACGAAGACGAGCAACCTCTTCAAGAGATTTCAAGTTTTTGAGGCCTTCCATTGTGGCGTTAACCATGTTGTTCGGATTGTTCGTTCCAAGGGATTTTGTACGGATGTCACGAATGCCAGCCATCTCGCATACCGCGCGGACAGGACCGCCGGCAATAACACCGGTACCTTCTTTGGCAGGCTTCATAACAATCTTCCCGGCGCCAAAGACACCAAGGATTTCGTGAGGAATGGTTGAACCGTGAATCGGCACACTGATAAGGTTCTTCTTTGCATCTTCAATTCCCTTGCGGATAGCATCGGGAATTTCAGCAGCCTTTCCAATACCTTTTCCAACATGTCCATTCTCATCGCCAACGATAACAAGAGCTGCAAAGCGGAAATTACGACCGCCTTTAACGGTTTTGGAAACGCGGCCGATATGGATGACTTTCTCTTTGAGTTCTACTGTATTCGGATCAATACGCATCTTTATTTTTCCTCCTGCTTAGAAAGTTAGGCCCGCTTCGCGAGCAGCCTCTGCCAAAGCCGCAACGCGACCATGGAAAATGTATCCGCCTCTATCAAAAACAACAGCGCTGATACCTTTGTCAAGTGCACGTTCCGCTACTCGTTTGCCAACCGCTGCGGCACCGTCCGTATTTCCACCAAACGCGAGGTCCGACTTAATGTCTTTCTCGAGAGTCGATGCACTGACGAGTGTTGTTCCAGTCGTATCGTCAATTATCTGTGCATATATGTTCGTGTTGCTTCTGAAAACACACAAACGAGGGCGAGCAGGGGTACCGACGATCTTTTTACGAACGCGGACATGCTTTCTTCTGCGAATTTCATTTCTATCTGGCTTGTTAATCATGCATATCACCCCTTCTCTTATTTCTTAGCACCAGTCTTGCCTTCCTTGATTCTCAAGGTCTCGGTCGTATATTTAATACCCTTACCCTTGTATGCATCAGGAAGTCTTAGGGAACGAATCTTCGCCGCTGTCTCTCCGACAAGCTGCTTATCTGCGCCCTTCACGATGATCTTGTTCTGTGCCGGAACATCAATTGTAATTCCGGCCGGCTCTTCCATCTCAACCGGATGTGAATACCCAAGATTGAAAACAACCTTGCTTCCGTTTTTCGCGGCCTTGTATCCAACACCATTGATATCGAGGGACTTTGTGAAACCTTCACTCACACCAACCACCATATTATTGATGAGTGAGCGTGTTAATCCGTGAAGAGCCTTGTGCTGTTTTGCATCTGATGGTCTCTCAACCGTGATGATCGCACCGTCAATTTTCACTTTCATGTCTGCGTGCACAACTTGTGTAAGTGTAACACCTTTTCCTGTTACAGTAACGGTTTGCCCGTCCTGCTTAACGTCAACCCCTGCCGGGATCGTGATCGGCATTCTGCCAATTCTGGACATACTTTCTACCTCCTGCTCTTAAGATTACGGCAATTCATTTTAGGATCGCCTTTTCAGAGTATCTGATACTTACCGTTTCTATTACCAAACGTAAGCTAGAACCTCGCCGCCGACACCGGCCAAACGTGCTTTTTTGTCGGTCATAATTCCCTTAGATGTGGAGACGATGGCAATGCCAAGTCCGCCCAATACTTTCGGAAGATTTTCCGAGTCCACATATACACGGAGACCTGGTTTTGAAATACGCTTGATGCCCGAAATAACATTCTTTCGAGCCGCGTATTTGAGCGTAACTTTAATCATGCCCTGCTTTTCATCTTCGATACACTCGAAGCGAACGATATAACCTTCATCCAAAAGAATCTGAGCGATAGCCTTCTTCAAATTGGATGCCGGAATCAAGACAGTTGGGTGACCAGCTGTACCTGCATTACGGATTCGTGTCAGCATATCTGCAATTGCATCTGTAATCTGCATACTTTTTTCCTCCTCGCTTTGCTATCGGTTACCAGCTGGCCTTGCGGACGCCGGGTATTTGACCCTTATATGCCAATTCGCGGAAGCAGATACGGCATATGCCATATTTACGGATATAGGCATGAGGTCTGCCACAGAGCTTGCAACGGTTATGTTGCTGTGTTGAGAATTTAGCCGGCTTCTGGGCTTTGAGAATCATTGACTTTTTTGCCATGTTACTTTACCCTCCTGCTCACTTGCGAAACGGCATGCCAAGAAGCTTCAAAAGTTCTCTGGCTTCTTCGTCCGTCTGAGCTGTCGTGACAATGATTATGTCCATGCCACGTATCTTGTCAACTTTGTCAAAATCGATTTCAGGGAACATCAGCTGTTCCTTGATTCCCATTGCATAGTTTCCATGCCCGTCAAACGAGTTGGGGCTTATGCCGCGGAAGTCACGAACACGTGGGAGTGAGATGCTGATCAGTTTATCTAAGAAGTCATACATTTTTTCGCCGCGAAGTGTAACCTTGCAACCAATTTTCATGCCTTCTCTTAGCTTAAATGCAGCAACGGATTTGGTAGCAATTGTCGCTACCGGTCTCTGTCCGCTGATTGTAGCCATATCACGCATTGCACTCTCAAGAGCCTTCGGATTATCTTTAACTTCGCCGACACCCATGTTGAGAACAATCTTGTCCACTCTGGGAATCTGCATCGTTGACTTGTACTGGAAGGTCTCCTGCATAGCGGGTGCTATTTCAGATAAATACCTGTCTTTTAATCTGGACATCCGTTAACCCTCCTTATCCGATTTGCTGATTTGGTCAATGTTTGCGCCGCACTTTTTACATACGCGCCACTTCGAACCATCGTCAAGAACCTTGCTTGCAACGCGAGTCGGTTTCTTGCACTTTGGACAAACCAGCATAACGTTTGAGGCATCAATGGTTCCCTCGCGCTTAATCAGCGCTGAAGGTTTGTTCTGTCCCTGAGCTTTCTGGTGCTTTGTAACGATATTCATTTCTGATACAACTACGCGCCCAGTATCGGGAACTGCCTTAATGATTTTTCCTGTTCTACCGGCCTCTTTGCCCGAAAGCACGACGACGGTATCGTTTTTCTTTACATGTATCTTGCTTGCCATTTGTCGTCCTCCTTACAGAACTTCAGGTGCCAGAGAAAGGATCTTCATGTAGTCCTTGTCTCTTAGCTCTCTGGCGATTGGCCCAAAAATACGGGTGCCACGCGGGTTCTTGTCATCCTTGATGATAACAGCAGCATTTTCGTCAAATTTGATATAAGAACCATCGGGTCTTCTTACACCCTTCTTTGTACGAACGATAACTGCTTTAACTACTTCACCCTTCTTAACTACGCCACCAGGAGCAGCGGATTTAACAGAGCAGACAATTACGTCACCAACATTTCCATATTTACGCCACGAGCCGCCAAGAACTTTAATGCAAAGTAATTCTTTTGCGCCTGTGTTGTCGGCAGCTCTGAGTCTGGATTCAACTTGAATCATGCTAGATTTCCTCCTTTACGTAAAAACCTTATTGGCTACGTATTATTTCGCCTTCTCGATTATTTCAACTAATCTCCAACGCTTGTCACGCGAAAGCGGACGGGTTTCCATTACTTTAACTTTATCGCCAATACCGCAGACATTCTCTTCATCATGAGCTTTTAACTTGTATGTTCTCTTGATGATCTTCTTATACAACGGATGCTTAACATGCTCAATTACGGAAACAACGATTGTCTTATCCATCTTATCGCTTGTTACCAAACCAATGCGTGTTTTTCTGAGGTTACGATCACTCATATGCACTTATCCCCCTTCACTTTCTGCTCTTGAGCTCTTGCTCGCGGATAATGGTCTTAACGCGTGCAATATCTCTTCTGACAACGCTGAGGCGCTGTGGATTCTCGAGCTGATTCGTAGCATGTTGAAAACGAAGCTTAAACAATTCTTCTTTTAGGGCAACGAGTTCTTTTTCAAGCTCTGTTCCCGATTTTGCGCGGATATCTTCAGCCTTCATCTGCGTCACCCTCCTGTCCCTTTGCTATAAACTTCGTCTTGCAAGGGAGCTTGTGTCCAGCAAGGCGCATCGCCTCTCTTGCAACTTCTTCTGTAACACCAGCGATCTCAAATAGAACGCGGCCTGGTTTCACAACGGCTACCCAATATTCGGGTGATCCTTTTCCAGAACCCATTCGTGTTTCAGCAGGTTTCTTGGTAACAGGCTTATCAGGGAATATCTTGATCCAGACCTGACCGCCTCTTTTAACATAACGATTGATTGCAATACGTGCAGCTTCAATCTGGTTAGATGTTATCCAGCATGGCTCAGTAGACAGAATACCGTAATCACCATATGCAACAAAATTACCTCTCGTTGCTTTGCCGGTCATACGTCCGCGATGCTGTTTTCTACGCTTAACTCTCTTTGGAAGAAGCATTATTCTTCGCCTCCTTCCTCGACTTTGGCAGCAACGGTCTTCTTTGCAGTGAGAATTTCACCACGGAAAACCCATACCTTAACGCCGATACGACCGTATGTCGTATTTGCCTCAGCAAAACCATAATCAATATCAGCACGCAGTGTCTGAAGTGGAATGGTTCCTTCATGATAATGTTCTACACGCGCAATTTCCGCTCCGCCTAAACGACCAGAAACCTGCGTCTTGATTCCTTTTGCTCCCGCTTTCATCGTGCGCATCATTGCCTGTTTCATAGCACGGCGAAAAGAGATTCTTTTCTCGAGCTGTGCGGCAATGCTCTCAGCGACTAGCTGTGCAGACGTATCTGGTGTGCGAATCTCGCGAACATCTACAAAGAAATTTCTTGCGAATTTCTTCTGAAGCTTCTTCTTGATATCTTCGATTCCTGCACCCTGTCTTCCAATAATAATTCCAGGTTTGCCGGTGTTGATAATGACCATTGTCTTATCATCGCCTTTACGCTCAATCTCAATATTGGAAACGCCTGCATTGAAGCATTCCTTCTTGACGAAATCACGGATCTTCTTGTCTTCAACAAGGTACTCACTGAAAACCTTTTTATCGGCATACCAGCGTGTATCCCAATCTTTGATGACACCAACCCGCAAACCATGGGGATTAACCTTCTGGCCCATCTGAAATCCTCCTTACACTCTTTCCTTGAGAACCACTGTAACATGGCTTGTTCTCTTGTTAATGCTAGCAGCGGATCCTCTTGCTCTTGGCATAAAGCGCTTAAGAACAGGTCCCTGATTTGCAAACGCATCCGCAACATACAATGCATCACGACTCATGCTGTTGTTGTTAACAGCATTAGCTTCCGCAGATTTCAGCGCCTTAGTAAGTACCGGCGATGCCGCTTTGGGTGTATACATAAGAATGGCATATGCTTCTTCAAGGCTCTTGCCTTTAATCAGATCAATGACGATTCTCATCTTACGCGGTGTAACACGTACATACTTCTGCACTGATTTTCCTTGATCCTTGCCTACGCCAAGAACTTTGCGCTCTTTTTTGGTAAGAAGTTTCTTTTTGGCACATTTTCTTGCAGGAGCTGCCTGTTCCGCAAGTATTTCGTCGCGGTTTTCAAGCATATAATCTTTGCTCATGACTTTCTTTTCCACAATTCGTTCCTCCCTTCAAAGCTTTCGCGTGATCAGCGTCCACCAGACGATTTCTCGCCTGCATGGCCCTTGAACGTCCTTGTCGGAGCGAACTCGCCGAGCTTGTGGCCAACCATTTCTTCTGATACGTAAACGGGTACATGTTTTCTTCCGTCATAAACGGCAATTGTATGACCTACCATCTCAGGGAAGATCGTTGAGGCTCTAGACCAGGTCTTAACAACCCTCTTATCATTGACTTCGTTCATGGCCAAGATTTTCTTAAGCAGAGAATCTTGAATGTAATAGCCTTTTTTTGTTGATCTACTCATATACTACTGAGCCTCCTTTCACTACTTACTTCTCTTAATGATGTACTTGCTAGACGGCTTCTTCTTGTTTCTTGTCTTCTTGCCGAGAGTTGGTACACCCCAAGGAGTAACAGGACCCGGACGGCCGATTGGAGACTTTCCTTCACCACCACCATGAGGATGGTCGCATGGGTTCATGACAACACCGCGGACCGTCGGGCGAACACCCATATGACGTTTGCGTCCTGCTTTACCAATCGATATGTTCTCATGTTCATTGTTCCCGACAGCTCCGATTGTCGCACGGCACTTGACTGAAATCATACGAACTTCTCCGGACGGTAATCTCAGTTGGGCATAATCGCCTTCTTTTGCCATGAGCTGAGCATACGCACCAGCTGTACGAACCATCTGAGATCCTTTGCCTGGTTTCATCTCGATATTATGAATAATTGATCCAACAGGGATGTTCTCGATCGGAAGTGCATTTCCCACAACGATATCCGCTGTTTTTCCGCTAACTACCTTGGAACCGACTACTAGACCCTGTGGTGCTAGAATGTAGGATTTGAATCCATCTTCATATTGCAAAAGAGCAATATGAGAAGTACGGTTTGGATCGTATTCAATAGCAACAACCGTTGCCTGAATATCGTCCTTGGTTCTTTTCCAGTCAATAAGACGAATTTTACGACGGTTTCCGCCGCCAATGTGGCGAACGGTGATACGGCCATATGAATTGCGTCCACCTGACTTGCTGCCTGTGCTAAGAAGACTCTTCTCCGGTTTTTTGTCGCTCAGGACAGAAAAATCGGTACCTGTCATCTGACGTCTGGCAGGAGAAGTTGGATTATACTTTTTTACTGGCATCTTTCTTCACTCCTTCATCAATCAGGCCGTATTATTGGCCGAACCCGAATTCTTCAATAGAAGTCTTGTACTTAGCAGGGATCTTCGTAGTCTTTCCACCCTTGACCTGGTACGTAACATCCTTTGCTTCTGTTGCAATGGTCACAACGGCCTTCTTCCAGGAAGGAGTAAGTCCGGACACGTAACGCTGTCTTTTCACTTTGCCATCATAGCGGCATGTGTTTACCGCGACAACCTTGACACCGAAAAGTTTCTCAACTGCATTTCGGATTTCCGTCTTCGTTGCAGTCTGTGCAACGGTAAAAGTATATTTGCCGATTGCAGAATCGTTCGTGCTCTTTTCAGAGATGATTGGTTTGAGGATAATATCTTGCGGTGCCTTAATCATACATACACCTCCTGAACCTTTTGTGCTGCATCCTTGGTAATGATAAAACGATCATACTTCAGGATATCAAATACATTAATTGTATTGACAAATGCAGTCTTAACAGTCGGAATGTTTCTCGCAGACTTCTCAACATTAAGATTCTTCTCAGAAAGCACAAGAAGTGCTGTACTGTTGACCTTAAGTGCGGAGAGAACCTTAACCATCTTACTTGTCTTCATCTCATCAAATGAAAGTGCGTCAAGCACGATGATTCGCTGTGATGCAAGCTTTGTTGATAGTGCGGACTTCATCGCAAGTCTTCTGACTTTCTTCGGTACCGTATAGCTGTAATCTCTCGGTTTTGGCCCAAAAATGATTCCTCCACCGACATATTGTGCTGAACGGGTTGAACCGTGACGTGCACGACCTGTACCCTTCTGGCGCCACGGACGTTTTCCTCCGCCGCTAACTTCGCTTCTTGTTTTTGTGGACTGGGTGCCCTGACGACGATTCGCCAGCTGATTCTTGATAACTGCCTGAATTGCAAACTCATTCGGCTCGATACCAAAGATATCATCGGAAAGTTCAATGCTTCCCGTAACGGCTCCATCCAGATTATAGACATCTACTTTAGCCATTTTCTTCGCTCCTCCTTACGCCGGATTAGTTTGCCTTGACAGTTGACTCGATTGAAATCAAACCGCCTTTAGGGCCAGGAACCGCGCCTCTTATGACGAGAATCCCTCTCTCACCGTCCACGAGGACGACATTCAAATTCTGTACCGTACAATTGACAGCGCCCATGTGTCCTGGCAGTTTCTTGCCCTTGATTACACGAGCCGGCGTCGTATTAGCACCCATCGAACCAACACGTCTGTGATACATAGAACCGTGTCCGCCCGGGCCGCCTTTTTGTCCGTGACGCTTGATATTTCCGGCGAATCCTTTACCCTTGGAAACACCGCTGACATCAACGTGATCACCTTCACTAAACATGTCAGAAACCTTGATTTCCTGACCGATTGTGAAATCATCTGCCGTGTGAAACTCGCGGATGAAACGCAAAGCGGGTACGCCTGCTTTTTCAAACTGTCCTTTGTCGGGCTTATTTACAAGCTTCTCGCGAATGCTGCCTGTTGCAACCTTCACAGCCTTGTACCCGTCTTTCTCATCCGTCTTATTCTGAATGACAACCATAGGTCCGCATTCGATGACGGTCGCCGGGATTGCAATGCCGTTCTCATCGAACAGCTGTGTCATTCCGGCTTTCTTGCCAAGCATGAATTTACTCATTTCCTTTACCTCCTGTGGTTATTGGTTCTTGGAGTTTCTCCGAGAACATGACCTCCGGTATACTTCTTCATCGAAAAATACCGGAAAAGCTCGCCTCAGACCTTGAGTTCAATACTGACTCCGGCCGGCATGTCGAGCTTCATCAATGCATCAACCGTCTTCTGGTTGGGTGCAAAAATGTCAATCAAGCGCTTGTGTGTACGAAGCTCAAACTGTTCACGTGAATCCTTATACTTATGAGGAGAACGAATAACCGTTGTAATCTCCTTCTCAGTCGGCAGTGGGATCGGTCCGGAAAAACTTGCGCCAGTTCTTGTCACCGTCTCCACAATACGTGCTGCGCTCTGATCAAGAAGTTCGTGATCAAACGCTTTGAGCTTAATTCTGACTTTCTGTTTTGTTGCCATTTTTCTATCCTCCAGTGTATGCTGCTTTCTTCAACCGTACCGGGCGTTTCTTCTGTACCCATCAGAAAACCCAGGAGACCAGTTACCGTATATACCTACGGCACTTTGGACCTGGGCATGTGTCTAAATACAAAAACACACGCTGCCAATTCGTTGAAGCCGCTCGGATCTAATGTCCGAACTTCTCTGTCGAAGTTACCCGTAAATCAGTGCAGCTTGCAAGATCTGCGGCAATCTCCAACTTCTTCGCTTCGCGCATCAATAATTCGTTGCGCACGGAAAAGTATATCTCAGTCCTGTGAGTATTGCAAGTGCAAATGCAAAAAAGTTTTCTGAATCAACGAAAAGCCACACGTTTCCTCATTGATTTGCCAAAAACCAGAACACTTTCTCGTTTTTGGCATATACAAATGCCATTTTGCACGAATTTCATCCGCTCACGCTTGCGAACTTACACCATCTGCGAGACGCGTCATTTCTTCTCTTGAGAAAGTATATGTCTTATCGCAGAAGTGGCAAGCAAGATGTATCCCTTCTTCGTCTTTTGAAAGGTCTCGCAATTCCTTCTCTCCGAGTGTAATCAAATTCCGCTCCATCCTGTCTCGGCTGCAATTGCAGTGATACCTTATGGGAGATGCACTCAGATAGACTATATTCGGGTCTCCAAGGAACATGTCAAGTATGTGTTCCGGCGACAAACCTTCCTTAAGCAGGAATGTGACATCTGGAAAATTGCCGCCAGCACGCGCCTCAAGATAGGATAGCAATTCATCCTCAGCACCTGGCATTACCTGAATCAGGAATCCGCCAGCGTGCGAAACAGTCCCGTCCTCCAAAAGAACACCAAGCGACATGACGGAGGGAGTCTGCTCAGATACTGCCAGATAGTAAGTGAAGTCCTCGGCAATTTCCCCGGAAATGAGTTCAACAGATCCGACATAGGGCTCCTTAAGGCCATAATCTCGTATCACCGTCAGGATTCCTTTGCCGACCGCAGATCCCACATCAAGCTTGCCCGGACGAAGATATGCGTTCTCAACGATTGGCTCGTTTACGTATCCGCGAACATTCCCCTTGCCTTCGCACACAGCCGTCATGCCTTGAATCGGACCTTTACATCGGATATTTGTCGTCTGGGTATCCTGATCTCCCTTAAGAGAATCTGCCAGGAAAAGTGATCCGGTCAGGAACCGACCAAGCGCCGCTGTTGCAACGGGGGAGGTCTTATGTACGCGCAGTGCATCTTTGCACAACTGCGTACTCCGAATAGCAAGCGCGCGAACCTTACCCTCAAAAGCTGTCGCGTGGACAATATAGTCCTCTTCATGATTCATAGGAGCACCTGGGGCTCTGTAGAACGTCTCGTCAATTGGTTGGCTTCCCATTCTGTTTCCCTTTCCCAACAGCAAGACCTACTGCCTGTGACGCTTCACTACGAAGTCTTGCACAGTAGAAATTTCTGTCTTCATTATTCTTAGGTGATCGAAACACACATTCACCGGAAACAAAGACAAGATCAAGACCTGCCTGATCCAGAAGGGGCATCAGTTCCTCATGTGTATAGACTCTTTCTCGAATTTGTGTCTCATGCCGATCATACTTGCCCGTGCCAACATCCGTGAATAGCGTGATGTCCGATGTGCTGATTCTCGACTTCTTGTTATACGAATTCTCCCAAAGCAACGCGTGCTCTTCTTCAACTTCATAGAAAAACTGATTCCCCAACGAATTCTCCAGATGGTACTTCGTTGCAACATCAAAAATGAATAATCCGTTCGGATTAAGAAAATTGCGAAAATGCGACAGCATCTTTGCGAGATCTTTCGGGTGAAGGATATGGTTCACCGTATCTAAAAGGCAAAGAATAACATCCACCGTTCCAAAGAGATCAAGTTTCACAATGTCCTGACATAAAAACAAGACATCAACCTTTGCACGTTCTGCGTTCTCTTTCGCAATTTGGAGCATATTTGCCGACAAATCAATTCCGATGACATCGTATCCGCGACTTGCCAATTCAATTGACACACTAGCCGTGCCGCAACCAAGATCACACAGCAGCAATTTGCCGTCTTTCCCATCCCCTGAAGCCGGGCCATGCTTTTGTATCACGGTCTCCAGGAAACCTGCCCATTTCTGTACGTCTATTTCTTTTTGAAAATAGTCATATACCGACGAAATCTCATCATAGGCTGCTGCTTGCATCGTCTCCTCCATTAGGTTATGTAATCCGCAGGATTAACCTTCTGTCCATTCACACGAACTTCAAAATGAAGGTGTGCACCCGTAGAAGTACCCGTGCTTCCGCATATAGCAATCTGCTCCCCGGCCGTAACCGTATCTCCCACTGCCACAAGAACATCTTTGCAATGTCCGTATAGAGTTGATACTCCACCGCCATGGTCTATGACAACATAATTCCCGTATCCGGTTCCTCCCGTATTTTGCCCCTCAACAGGTTCACTTACAAGAATTACTGTTCCGTCCGCCGCCGCAACGATCGGATTTCCATATACGCCCCCAAGGTCAACGCCGGTATGCATCTTCTGAACATGATAGATGGGGTGCATGCGCATGCCAAATGGCGAGTATATCGTATAGTCTCCCGGATATGGCCAAGTCATTGAGCCTTCCGGCGGTGCTGTCGTGCTCGTTGTCTTTTTTAGTGCCGCTTGAAGCTGGGCAATTTGGGAATCGAGCGAATCAGAAACCGCTTCAAGTTCATCTTCTTTTTCTTCCCATGCAGAAATGTCTGCTTGCGTCTCTTCCAGGGCATCCGCTGTCTGGCCGATTCTTGCTTCAAGATCATCAAGCTCCGCTTGCTTCTGATCAGCAATTGCCTGCATATCAATCGCTTCTTGCTGTGCATAATCACTCTTCAATTGAGCGTCATCCACGGCGGCCTGCAGTTCATCCATGATCTGTTGATCTGCGTCACCGATGAGTGAGATCAATTCCATGTTGGTAAAAAAGCCAGCAACACTGTCTGATTCGAGCAAGATCTCAAGGGTGGACATATTCTGATATTCAAACATCACACTCATACGAGTGGAGTATTCCGTCTGTTTTTGTGCCAGTGTATCCTGCGATTGGAGATACATATCAAGTGCGGTCTGTTTCTCAGTAAGAGCTGCTTGCAGTTCCCCTGCAATCTCCTCGTATTGTGCCTGCTGTTCGGCACTAAGCTGATTCAGATAGGCCAGATCTGAATCCAGAGAAGAGGCGTCGCCTTGCAGCGCGTCTATTTTGGCCTGAATATCATCAAGCTGATCCTCTGTCTCTTCCTTCTTCTGTCTGGCTTCATCTATATCTTTCTGATCTGCCAAAGAAATGACAATTTGCGGATATGCCGATACGGGCTGGTACGAGAAGAGAAAACCGATAATCATCACGGATGACACCAGAATGACATATTTGATAACACGAAAGGTGATTCTCTTGTTATGCTGTATTCTGTTGGCGGCTATTTCCACAATCTGCCTCCTTCCTACACTTTGATGTATTTTCGCACCGAAATACCGCTGCCGACAGCGCCAATCAGGATTCCGGATATTGCACACACGGCCAAAATCCATATGGACAATACGTGCGTGGGAAGAACTGCATAAAAACTATTTGCTGATATCTTTGACATAACCATCGCGTATAACTTGCTATACACAAAGCAGCTGATTCCCCAGGCAACGATTGAACTCAGCAGTCCAACAATGGCCCCCTCGATGACATATGGCATTCGAATATAAGCATTTGTTGCTCCGATATATTTCATGATCGAAATCTCGGTTGCTCTTGCATATACCGATATGCGGACCATATTTGAAATGATAAATAGCGAAATGAGAAATAGAAC
>JBPOHB010000278.1:0-20884 GCA_052036055.1 Bacillota bacterium
CTGAGGTGGCAGACTCGAATAGGTATCTTGAGATTTCCTCCGAGTATGGGATAGATACATGTGTTGCGCTGGCCAAGTTGGATGGAATGACAGTTGGCCTCATCGGAAATCAAGATGCAAGGATTTCGATCACAGGGGCAAGGAAGATTTCGAAATTTGTTCGCTTCTGCTCAGACAACATGATCCCGATCGTTACATTTACAAATGCTGAAGGTTTTGCAATCGGGACTGAATCGGAAAATGCCGGATTAGTTGAAGCGGCCGCTGATTTAGTGTCAGCGTTCTATGCATCGGAAGTCCCTAGAATCGGTATTCTGGTTGGAAAAGCGATTGGTACGGCATATTTGACGATGAACAGCAAGATGCTTGGTGCAGATATGGTTTTTGCATGGCCGACAGCGCAGATCGCTGTTATGTCTGCTGATACGGCTGCTAACATTCTCTTCCGATCGCAGATAGAATTGTCTGAAGATCCAATTGCGAAACGGCAGGAAGTAACAGATGCATATGCAAGTGAGATTTCTGACCCGTCTATTGCCGCCGGATTAGGGCAGATTGATGAGATCATTCTCCCATCAACTACTCGGCCCCACGTTATTAGTGCTATTGATATTTTATTGTCTGCGTATCCGCTTGTGGAGAAAGAATAATCGATTTGCTGGAGGTAAGAGCGATGAATAAGAAATACAATGTTACTGTTGATGGAAAAACATATGCTGTCGAAGTTGAAGAGATGGTTGGTACAAGAGTGAATCGTGCACCTCAAATAAGCACGGAGACCATCCCAACGAAGGAATCCGAGCCCGTTGTAAATGAGCCTGTAGTATCGGAACAGGTGGTTGCCCCAGCTGCACCCATTAATAAGGATAGTATCAAGGGTGAGACGCTCCGTGCACCCATGCCTGGAACCATTCTTTCCGTTACTGCCGTTGTTGGGCAAGTAGTGAAGCGTGGAGAAATTCTTCTTGTCCTTGAGGCAATGAAAATGGAAAACGAGATTGTTGCGAATGCTGACGGGACGATATCGGGAATATTCGTACAAAAAGGAGCCAATGTGCAGGCCGGTGATATTCTCGTTGCTTTTGCCTGATCAATCACTTATGTCTGAAGGGAGGTCAATATGGTTAAGATTACTGAGACAGTGCTGCGTGATGCCCATCAGTCACTAGCCGCGACACGGATGACTTTTGCTGAGATGCAGCCAATGCTTGCTAGCCTAGATAAGATTGGCTATCATTCTCTTGAGTGTTGGGGAGGCGCAACATTTGATGCATGTGTTCGCTTCTTGGACGAAGATCCTTGGGAACGGCTTCGCTCCATTCGTGCGGCTTGTCCCAATACGAAGCTTCAGATGCTTCTTCGTGGTCAGAACCTTCTTGGATATAAGCATTATGCGGATGATGTTGTGGATTCCTTTGTCGAAAGGTCTATTGCAAACGGAATCGACATAATTCGTATATTTGACGCGTTGAATGACTATCGAAATGTCGAACGGGCTATGTCAGCGTGCCGCAGAGAAGGCGGACATGCACAGGCCGTGGTTGCCTACACCACAAGCCCTTACCATTCAAATGAGCGTTTTGCCAAAGATGCGAAACAGCTTGAGGAAATGGGTGCAGATTCCATTTGCATTAAGGATATGTCGGGACTGCTCCTGCCATACGAGGCCTATAATCTGATTTCTACACTTAAGAAGGCAACAACTCTTCCAATTGCACTGCATACGCATTACACTTCGGGAACAGGTTCGATGACATACCTGAAAGCGATTGAGGCCGGTGTGGACATCATTGATTGCGCTTTGTCTCCGCTTGCACTGGGTACTTCACAACCTGCGACGGAACCAATGGTCGCGGTTCTATCTGGCACGAAATATGATACGGGATTGGATCTTGACGCGCTTTCTCTCATTTCAGCGTACTTTTTGACAATACGTGAGAAGTGGCTTGCATCAGGACTCATCAGTACGAAGGTTCTTGGGGTAGATGTAAATGCACTCAAATATCAAGTGCCGGGTGGGATGCTGAGCAATTTGGTGTCTCAGCTGAAACAGGCTGGAAAAGAAGAAAAGCTTCTGGACGTGCTGAAAGAAGTCCCTCGCGTCCGCGAAGATTTTGGTTTTCCACCACTTGTCACTCCATCTTCACAGATCGTAGGCACACAAGCCGTCATGAATGTCATTACAAATGAGCGCTACAAGATGATTCCAAAGGAATCAAAGGCGATTATTCGCGGCGAGTACGGGAAGACACCTGCCGATATTTCACCGGAAATACGTAAGCTTATTCTCAAGGATGAGCAGCAGATTACCTGCCGCCCCGCAGATCTGCTGGCACCAGAGCTTGATCATGTAAAGCTTCAGATGGCCAAGTATATGGAACAGCCAGAAGATATACTAACCTACGCGATGTTTCCACAGGTTGCTGAGAAATTCTTCATTAAGAGAGAAGCTGATAAGCACCAGATAGATGATCAAGTTGGCAGTATTGAGCAAGCATATCAGCCAGTTTAGCAAATTTGCTAATTGTGCAGCCACATTAAAATGAAAGTTTTCGACTGGGAACTTTCATTTTTGTGTATTTCGAAGAATTAGTATGTATAATGTATTCAACAGTTCGTAATGATATTCGGAGGAATAAGACATGCAGATTGAAGAGAATCAGAATGCACTTAACAAGAGTGCCAGTCTGGTTGAACACATTGAAGATGAGATGAATAAAATGAGTAAAGGGCAGAAGGCAATTGCCCGGTACATCTTGTCAAATTATGAGCAGGCCGCCTATATGACTGCAGCTAGAATCGGCGATGAGGTAGGCGTAAGTGAATCTACCGTCGTGAGATTTACAATGGAACTGGGATATGAGGGTTATCCGCATTTCCAGAAGCTCCTGCAAGAAGAATTGAAGGTTAAGCTAACATACGTGCAGAGACTAAATGCGTCTAAGCGATTCTCAAACGATTCGCAAGTATTACGAGAAATCATTCTGGCTGATGTAGATCGTCTGAAAAGTACATATGAATATGTGGACGATGAGGCTTTCAGTCAAGTTGTAAACACAATTCTCGCCTCGAAAAGAATCTTCATAATGGGCCTTCGCAGTTCTTCTCCATTATCTTCTTTTCTCCACTATTACCTCACGCTTCTATTCGACGATGTTCGCCACATACATACAAATAGCTCCAATGAAGTATTTGAACAGATCCTGCCAATTGCTCCCGGAGATGTTCTGATTGGAATCAGTTTCCCAAGATACTCCAACCGAACTATTCAATCCATGCAGTATGCAAGGCAGAGAGGAGCTTCGGTTGTTGCCATCACGGATAAGCCGGATACGCCACTTTCCAAACACGCAGACATCGCACTGTATGCAAGTTCAGATATGGCATCCTTTGTCGATTCCCTTGTTGCACCTCTTTCGGTAATAAATGCACTTATCGTTGCTCTTGGTATGCACAAACGCGAGCACATCGAGCAGACGTTTGAGGCACTCGAAAACCTTTGGGATGAATACAAGGTGTACGATAAAGGAAATGACCGAATAAGTGAGCTTCCAGTCTGAAGCAGATAGGCAGAGAACGATGAAAGACATTATTGCAAACAGCAAACTTGCCGCATCTGCGGCAATCAAAATCGCGCTGACGAATTCCAGAGAAGAAGAATATGAGCTTAAGGCTGCTTTTCTAAGTGAGAACATCCATGTCGCAGCGGCAGATTTTGGCGGTGAATTTATTTCGTCTGTATCAAAGATTGTTGAAAGAGCTGTAATCGCGGCCAAGAGAGAAGGAATTATCGGTGAGACGCATAGTGAAGAAGGAGCGTTAGCCGGTGCAGCAAGAGAAGCTATTTCGCAAATCACGTCAAAGGCCATCGGTTTGAATGTTGGCGGGAAGATTGGGATTGCTCGATTAGGAGACCATGTAAGTGTCTGTGTTTTCTTCGGAATTGGCTTATTACATCTTAATGAAATTGCTATCGGGTTAGGCCATCGTGCTGTTTGAAAGGATATTCAATATGGATAAAGATCAAAAATCATACCAAATTGCCATTGACGGACCCTCTGGTTCTGGAAAAAGCACACTGGCAAAAGCCGTATCCAAAAAACTTGGAATCCTGTACTTGGACACGGGTGCCATGTATCGCGTCTGCGGTCTCAAAGCTATTCAATGTGGCATTTCACCAAAAGACGAGAAGAATGTAGAAAAAATGCTGGAAACGATTGATCTGGACATTCGATTTATTGATGGAGAACAGCATATATTTTTGGATCAGAAAGATGTATCAGCAGAAATTCGCACGCCAGAAGTATCCGTTGCCGCATCCGATATTTCCAGTCTTCCGTGCGTTCGTATAAGAATGGTTTCTATGCAACGCGAAATTGCTGGTAAGACGGACGTGGTCTTAGACGGTAGAGATATCGGATCATATGTTTTCCCCGAGGCAAAATACAAGTTTTTCCTTTCAGCCGATCCCGAAGTACGTGCGAAGCGGCGGCTTGATGAACTATCTGAGCGAGGCATATTCACACAGAAATATGAAGAGGTTCTTGCGGATATTTTGTACCGTGACAAACAAGATGCGAACCGCTCGTTTGCACCGCTTCGCAAAATGCCGGATGCAATCGAAATTGACACTTCGTATAATTCACCCGATGAAACACTCGCGGCACTTCTTCGGAATCTTCCTGACGCTCTTTATGCTTCTGTGGGGGAGAGGACATGAAACTGACTCTCGCAAAATCTTCTGGATTTTGTTTCGGTGTTGATCATGCCGTGAAAACGGCATATGCATGTCTCAACAATCTTGATCGCAAGATGCCGACATATATGCTCGGTGAAATTACGCATAATGAGCACGTGGTATCTGACTTGTTGTCACGCAATCTACTTCTTGTGCATAATACCGATGAGATCATTCCCAATAGTACGGTTATGATTCGTGCACATGGCATTTCTCCTGCTGTTCGAGAAAAACTCATTAAAAAGAACTGTGACATCATCGATTGCACCTGCCCATATGTAGAAAAAATCCACAAAATTGTAAGAGAAGCCGACAAAAAAGGGTATGGTGTTCTCATTGCAGGAGCAAATGGACATCCCGAAGTTGAAGGTATCTGTGGTGAATGCAACGGTGATTATCATGTGATAAGCAGCGAAGAAGAACTAGACAGGATTCCTTTGGCGGATAAGAATTGGATTCTCGTATCACAAACCACGTTTTCTAGCAAAGTATTTGCAAAAATCCGTGAATTTATCAAGAATCAAATTGCAAATGACCAGATTTTTGATACAATATGTAGTACGACTGAAAACAGACAGCGTGAAGCTTTTGATCTTGCTTCCTCATCGGATTATGTTTTTGTAATTGGTTCCCGAGGTAGCTCGAACACAATGAAGCTTTTTGATATTTGTAAGAGTCGCTGTGCCAAGACGTATTTGATTGGTGATGCTAAAGATCTTTCGGAAATTCTATGTAGACGCAAACTGGATCTCCGAAATGTATCGGTCGGTATAACTGCAGGTGCGTCGACGCCGGAATGTATAATCAGGGAGGTTATCCGAACAATGAGTGAGAACGAGGCTACATCAAATCAGGAACAGACGGACATTAATTTTGGGGATTACATTGATAGTATCCCTCAGCTGAGAAAGAACGCCACTGTGAAGGGAGCGATCACATCAGCTGACAACGAATTTGTATATGTTGACGTCCATGATAAGTCTGAAGGAAGGATCCCTCGTCACGAATTTGCAAGCGATCCGGATTTTGATTTGGATGCTGCCATAGCAGAACACCGCGAGATTGAGGTGTATGTTCGTAGCGTCAGGAATTCGGACATGGGCAAGGAAATACTTCTATCTAAGGCACATGTTGATTTTGGAAAGTACAAGACGCAGATTGAAGACGCGTATGAGAATAAGACACCCGTTACGGTCAAAGTAACGGGTGTGGTCAAAGATGGCGTGATTGCGACTTTTGGTGGAGTTGATATATATATTCACCGGACGCAACTTGACATGATAGCGGTGGATGATCTTGACTCTTACAAGGGCAAGACGATTCAGATCCTTATCACGCAATATGATCCAGACAAGCGTCGACTTCGTGTATCTGGATCTCGCAGATCGTTACTTAATATTGCGCGACGTGCGAAGGCGGATGAAGTCTGGGGTACAATTGAAGTCGGCGCTGTATATGACGGCGTTGTCAGAAGCCTGACGGATTTCGGAGCATTTGTGGATATCGGTGGCGTTGACGGTTTGGTGCACGTTTCTGAGCTTTCATGGAATCGCATTCGTCATCCCTCGGAAGTCGTACATGTTGGCGATGTAATTCGCGTATTTGTGAAAGAATTTGATCCAGAGAAGAAGCGTATTTCACTTGGATACAAGAAACCGGAAGATGATCCGTACCATGATATTGAGGAGCGTTTCCCTGTTGGTTCCATTGTCCACGGCAAAGTGGTGCGTATGTTCCAGTTTGGCGCGTTTGTTGAACTTGAGCCTGGTCTGGATGCACTTTGCCACGTTTCACAGATCTCCAATGTACGGCTTAATAAACCGGACGATGTTCTGTCAGAGGGTATGGAGATTGATGCACGGGTTCTTGAAGTGAATAATACAGCAAGAAGAATTAGTATTAGTATCAAGGAAGTTGAAGCTATTGATCCTCCGGCTGGTACGGAGCCTATGGCAGATGAAGCAGAAGCTGATACAGAAATACCGGCTACTGTAGAAATCGATACTGTGTCGGAAACACCTGACAATACGGAAACGGATGCTGCAATAGAAACACCTGCAATCGTCGAGCCAGAGGCAGTTGAAGAGAATAAAGAAGAGGTTTGACAGGTAATCACGACGCACGTGTTTACAATTCGTTAACATTTATCGAATAAGCGCTTGATAATTATGTCAAGCGCTTATTCTTTTTCTCAGGATATATTTATTTGTTTGCTCATCAAAATATCAGTATTTTGTCTTAGGGAAGTCGTATTCTTATTCTTTGCATCCGCTAAAATGTCAACTATTCTAGTGAATTCGCGAGAAATCGAAGCTAGTCAATTTTGAACGAATGTTACATTTCGGCAACAAGGGTTTACGTAAGTGTATAAAATGCACTATAATTATGCTTGTGATAAGATCAAATCTGAACGAAATGACAACAAGTGGAGATGAAGCACAATTTGTTTCATCGAATACGAGGAGGTCACAATGAAGCGACTATCAGGGACGGTGCGATTGCCTAGTAAAGTGATTGTTCATCGCCCGAGCCAATATACAATCGTCCGTTTGGTTTCAGGGGCTATAGGTGCCTGTCTGATCGTGGCGGCAATTCCGTTATTTTCCGTAGGATCTGCATCCGATATTCATTTGCAAGTTCCGGTTTCCGAGACAATTTCGGACTCTGCATTTGTACCTGCGTCTGCCGATATGGAAGAGCTTTCAGGAAGAGAAAACGTAAATTTACTGACCTTACCGTCTGATATTTTATCAGCTACGACGGATTCAATATCTGTTGAAGCGGATACGTTATCCCAAGATCTTACATCAGTTGATTCAATTGTTGAAAGCAATACGTATGCGGTCAAAGAATCTCAGACCGCGGATGGTATTCCGATCGAAATGCTTGATGTGTCAAGCTTTACTCCTGACAATACGACGATTTATATCGGGTCAAATGGTGTCAATGTTCGCTCTACTCCATCAAGTGATGGTCAGCTTCTTGCGACGCTTACGTATGCTAATCATGCAACGCGTATTGGCATTGGCTCGTCTTGGTCACAGATTACACTTGTTGACGGGACGACAGGCTTTGTCTTAACTTCACTCATTACGACAGAGTTTGTAGCAACCCCGACTCCTACGGCAACACCGACTCCATCTCCTACGCCAAAGCCAAGTTATACGGAGTCGGCGGCTTCTGGCACATATTATGCCATTGGTGAGATTAATGTTCGTTCTGGTCCGGGTACAGGGTATTCGTTGGTTAAGACTCTTCCGGCAGGATCAGGGATTGATGTTACAGCAGTAACGAGTAACGGATGGTATAAGACGGTTCGCGGCACATATGTACGTACGGATCTTGTCACAGCAAGCACTTCGACATCAACGAATACGTCTGCGTCTACAAGCACTTCTGCTACACCCGTTGACCCTTCAGGAACCGATTTTGTCACATATTGTCTATCATTTTTGGGTGTTCCTTATGTTTCGACTGGAATGTCGCCGAGTGGTTTTGATTGTTCTGGATTTACATCCTATGTGTTTAGTCATTACTACAATATTTCGCTTCCGCATGCTTCCTATTCGATTGCGACAATGGGAACCGCAGTAAGTGCGGATCAGGTTCAGGTTGGCGATGTTATATGCTATGACTATACGGGTGACGGGACGGTAGATCACGTGGCTGTGTATATTGGCGGCGGAGCGATTGTGCATGCGTCAAGTTCGCACCACAAAATTGTCCAAGGTGTTTTGTGTCTGGACAGTGTAACAACAATAAGAAGGTTCTTGTGATTTCTTGATCTGTTTTTGTTCTGAAATGGCGCCACGCAAATAAATGTGGCGCCATTTTTTGTGCGTCAAATTTCTTTTGGCTCGAAACCAAAGAACAAGAAACATTTGCCGAATATTTTATTACAGTAAATTCATAAGGCGAAGGATCGCATCTTCGTAGAGCTCAACAAGCAGGAAATAGGTTTCTTTAGTGATGGATTCATTGGCCTGATGGATAGAATCCGGTTCCCATGGAAAGCGCGGACCAAATGCAACAATGTTTTTCATCGTACGTGCATAGGTTCCTCCTCCAATGGCAATAGGCATTGTTTTATCAAAGATGGTTCCTTCTGTTTCCATACAGGGATGATGAGATAGAATGATCGACCTATAATTATTGTAGACATCCATCAGCGCCTGGATTATTTTGTTGTTTTTTTCTAGATAGAGCGGGGGCTGGTGAGAATGAATCATTGCCTGCAGGTTATATTTTTCGGCCTGCGACTGCAAATATTGTAGCAGTTCGCCCATATCAGCAGTAACAGGATACCGAATATCAAGGAGGAGAGAGCTATCGGTTTCCGTTACCTGTAAGACTCCTGGATTGACGGAAAGGGCGCCAGAAATATCCTGATAATTCTTCCCAAACAATTTCTCGTACGTGTAGCCATTTGAGAAGTATGTATCGATAAATTTCAGAATCGGCTCGGTTATTACTTCGTGCGGCGGCATTTTACGAACCGCATCGATAATGGCATTCTCCCCAAGTTCTGGTTTGGATGCATGTCCAGGTATTCCGATACCGTGGTATGTGTTCTCACTGGCGATCGATGTAATGATGCATTCACCTGGAATCATATTGGGTCTATCTCCTGCAAGAACGAAGTATCGTCCACTGCTTTTCCCTTGAATTCTGACCTGTAGTATGCCTTTCTCGGCGAAAATTGCGGGGAATTCTGCATCTGGTGTGAAGCCAAGTGTAGGGAGCTCAGAAGTAGATACGTAGTGTTTCATACAGGAAGATCCACATTCCTCGTCAAGACCTAAAATGAGTCGAACGCGACAGGTAGGAACGACTCCTGCTCGCTTCAGACGAATCATTGCCATGAGGATAGATAAGGCCGGCCCTTTGTCATCTGCGATTCCTCGCCCGTAAAGGCGATCATTTTGCATACGTAAGGTAAATGGATCATCTGTCCAGCCGACGCCTTCTGGAACAACGTCTAGATGGCAAAGGATACCCAGCATTTCTTTGCCATTCCCCCATTCAATATAGCCAACTCTACCGTCCAAATTTTTAGCTGCAAAACCATGTTGCTCTGCCGTAGATAGCATGAACGTCAGTGCGCGAAGTGTTTCTTCTCCGTATGGAGCGTCAGGAGTAGGGATCCCTTTGACACTTCGGATGGAAATCAGTTTCTCTGTAAGTTCTAGTAAATACTCTTGGTCTTCCGTTGACAGTTTTGCACTTTTATCGCTCATGCGAGTGGCCTCCCTATATTTTATGAGAAATTTTCCGTGTATGAACACTATTATATAAGTATTTTCGCTTTTCTGTTGCCAGAAATTGCAGGTCATGTTATTATTTCATAGGTTCAAATAAACACACGAAGGAATCTTATGTGCACGCATGGGCGTGTTATCGGCTTCGTGGAAGATTAACAGGAGGAAGATTTATGCCAGTTATTTCAATGAAACAGTTACTTGAAGCGGGTGTCCATTTTGGACATCAGACACGTAGATGGAATCCCAAAATGGCGGAGTACATCTACACTGAGAGAAATGGAATTCATATTATTGATCTCCAGAAGACAGTTAAGAAAGCGGACGAGGCTTATATGTTTGTCCGTAGCGTAGCACAAGACGGAGGCACAGTCCTTTTCGTTGGTACGAAGAAGCAGGCGCAGGATTCCATTGCAGAAGAGGCCATTCGTTGCGGAATGTATTATATCAATAACCGCTGGTTGGGTGGAACACTTACGAATTTCACGACGATTAAGAAGAGACTGGCTCGCCTTGCAGAGCTCCAGAAGATGGCATCAGATGGATCTTTTGATTTACGTCCTAAGAAAGAAGTTGCAAAACTGAAGCTTGAGATGGAGAAGCTTGATAAGAATCTTGGCGGTATTCAGGGGATGAAGAGCATGCCTGCCGCTTTGTTTATTGTAGATACAAAGAAAGAGCATCTTGCTGTTGCAGAAGCCAGAAGATTGGGTATACCTGTTGTTGCAATTGTTGATACGAACTGTGACCCAGAAGAAGTGGATTATGTAATTCCTGGAAACGATGATGCTATTCGTGCGGTGAAGCTTGTAGCAGGTCGCCTTGCGGATGCGGTTATCGAAGCTCATCAGGGTGAACAGCTGGACATGGGTCCGGTTTCCACCACAGAAGTTACTAACGCCGCTGAATCAACAGAAGATATAGGGGATACGGATGTTGCGGTTGCAGCAGAAGTATCCGACGCAGTAGAAGTTGCAGTTGAGGCATAATTGATTTTTGAGGTATTGCGCACGCATGTGTAGCATGAATAAGAGAGGTGTATTTAAATGGCAGAGATTTCAGCCGCACAGGTTAAGGGATTACGTGAACTTACAGGATCTGGCATTATGGACTGTAAGAAAGCACTGGTAGAAAATGATGGGAATATAGAGAAAGCAATTGTATGGCTTCGCGAGAAGGGTATTGCATCTGCTGAGAAGAAGTCGGGACGCATTGCTGCTGAAGGTATTGTGGATTCATATATCCATGCCGGCGGACGTATTGGCGTTTTGATTGAAGTGAATATTGAGACAGATTTTGCAGCGAATAACGAAGCATTTCGTGCATTTGTCAAGGATGTTGCGATGCAGATCGCAGCGACCAATCCTCGCTGGGTCGCTCGTGCCGATGTACCTGAGGCCGAGATTGAAAAAGAGAAAGAGATTATCAAGAACAAAGCTTTGAATGAGGGCAAACCGGAGAAGATTCTTGACAGGATTGTTGAAGGTTCAATTGCGAAGTTCTATAAGGAGAACTGCTTGCTTGAGCAAGAGTATGTAAAAGACGATTCGAAGACAATTGAGATTCTCCAGAAAGAAATGATTGCCGCAATTGGAGAGAAAATTTCGATCCGTCGTTTCACTCGTTATGAGATGGGTGAAGGAATTGCAAAAAAAGAAGAGAATTTTGCAGATGAAGTCATGAAGCAGATTCAATAATCGTATGAAAATGTGTTAATAAAAATAGAGCCGCCATGAATTTTTCGTGACGGCTTTTTTTTCAGAGAATAAACAGATAGAATAGTAGAAAGATGTTCAAAGATGAACGAGTGGAGGTATATGAATGAATGAACCAATTTACAAGAGAATCCTTCTCAAGATCAGCGGCGAGGCTTTGGCCGGTGAGAAGAAGGTTGGGATTGATGATACGGTTCTTCGCCTGATTAGTGCAACAATTAAGAAGGTTGCCGATCTGGGTGTCGAGGTTGCCGTTGTTGTTGGAGGCGGTAATTTCTGGCGTGGACGGACCAGTGAAGGTATGGATCGTGTCACTGCAGATCATATGGGTATGCTGGCTACAATGATGAATGCTCTTGCCTTGTCTGATGCGCTTGAGCAGGACGGCGCAGACACGCGTGTGCTGTCAGCAATTGAGATAAGACAGATGGCCGAGCCATATATTCGCAAGCGTGCCATTCGCCATTTAGAGAAACAGAGAATCGTTATCTTTGCATGCGGTACAGGAAATCCATATTTCTCGACAGATACGGGGGCAGCACTTCGCGCGGCGGAGATTGAAGCCGATATTTTTTGCAAGGCAACGATGGTTGACGGGGTCTATGATAAGGATCCGAATAAATACACGGATGCGGTGAAGTTTGATACCATTTCACATGATGAGGTTCTTCATTTGGATCTTAAAGTTATGGATGCTACGGCAGCGGCACTGTGCAGGGATAACAAGACGGCTATCGTGGTTTTCTCAATGGAGGACCCGGAGAATATCGTGCGAATTGTTAAGGGTGAGAAGATCGGTACAATTGTTAAGTAATTCGTGTAGGAGGCTTTCTTTATGCAGACTATTTCAAATGAGACGTATGAACAATACAATGAACGAATGATGAAGACCCTCAATAACCTTACGGAGAATTTGAATGCAATCCGTGCGGGGCGAGCGAATCCACATGTATTGGATCGGATTACGATTGATTATTATGGGACGAAGTCTCCGCTTAATGCGGTTGCCAATATTCAGATCCCTGAGCCACGAATGATTCTTCTGACCCCGTGGGACTCATCAATGATTAAGGAAATTGACAAGGCTATTCAGATGTCTGATCTGGGCATTAATCCCTCAAATGATGGTAAATCAATCCGACTTCTATTCCCAATTCTTTCAGAAGAGAGAAGGCGGGATCTCGTCAAATCCGTTCATACATTGGGCGAAGAAGCGAAGATCGCCATTCGCAATATCCGCCGTGAAGGAATTGACAAATACAGAGGGTTTCATAAGAAGAAGGAACTGACGGATGATGATATGGCATCATTCGAAGAAGAAATGCAGAAGATTACTGATAATTTTATACGTGATGTTGACAAAATGTCTGCGGCAAAAGAAAAGGATCTGATGGATATCTAATCGTTTTGAAGCAATGAGAGCAACGGGTAATGGCTTCTTTCCCCGTTGCTTTTTCTTTCAGAAAGGAGACATGGCATCGTGGTAAAATCGAAAAATGCGGGATTGCTTCGCTCTTTGCGTGCCGTCTTTTCCTCGCAAAAAAGGACCCCTATTCGGCAGAAAGATGAGGAAGATTGTGAAACGAGTCCAGTGAAGGTCCCATCTCATCTTGCTGTCATTCTCGATGGGAATGGTCGTTGGGCTGAAAACAGACACTTACCAAGATCTGCAGGGCATAGAGCTGGCGCAGAGAATCTGAAAAAATTATGCAGGAATTGTGGTTATTATGGTGTCAGGTATGTGACAGTATATGCATTTTCGACCGAGAATTGGTCAAGGCCTGAAGACGAAGTGCATGCGTTGATGGAGCTGTTTATCGAAGTCTTTGATCGTTTTGATCCTGAGCTTGCAAAGGAAGGGATTCGCGTGCGTTTTAGCGGAGACATTTCCGGACTTCCCTTGCGCATACAAGAGGTATGTCATCGTGCGGAAGAGACGTCGAAGGATAGAAAGCGTATGGATCTGATCATTGCCATGAATTACGGCGGCCGAAGAGAAATACAGCACGCTTGCCAGCAGATATCCTCCAAAGTGCAAGCTGGCATCATTCGTGTGGAAGATATTACGGAGGCAACGGTTTCGGAGCACATGTATTTGCCCGATGTGCCAGATCCGGAACTCATTATTCGTCCAAGTGGCGAGATGCGTCTGTCGAATTTTCTGATTTGGGAAGGCGCATATTCCGAGCTTTGGGTATCGGATACGCTGTGGCCTGATTTCGGATTTGATGAGTTAACAGAGGCTTTTCAGATATTTGCGACGAGAGATCGCCGTTTCGGTGGCATAACAAAAAAGGTTTGAAGTAGATTCTTTTTGCTTTTTAGCGTAAAATGTAGCGTAATATATTAGCTGCTTTTGATGGATAGGAGGATCGGATGCTCGCATGTTTTTTCGTGCGTATCCGAAGTTTACGATGAAACAACGAGTTGTCACCGGCATTATTTTTACGATGGTAATTCTGGCCTTTGTAATACCGGGTTACTTTTTCCCGTATATTCTTACTGCATTTCTGACTATCGTCGTATTTATGGGCATGAGAGAGTTGATTTCTTGCGTCAAAACGAAGGGGATTACGCCGTCGAGTGGGCTTTCTTATCTGGGTGCACTACTGTCCATGTTACCCATTGCGGTCTTGCCCTTTTCGCATTCTCCCTGGGTTGCAATTTCTGTGTATTCGCTTTCTGTATTGATGTTTTCGATTATTGGCGCCATTCTTGTGGTTATTGTTCATGATAATGATCATGCGTTTATTGACGGCGTTTCTACGGTTTCTATGTCAGTCTATCTTTCTTTCCCCATTGCATGTGCGAATATTATTTTGCTGTATTTTGATAAAGGCTGGTACTTCTTTGTTATTGGTCTTTTTGCACCATGGATATCGGATGTCTTTGCCTACTTCACGGGTTCATTAATTGGCAAAAGGAAAATTGTTCCGCATATTAGCCCGAAAAAGACCTGGGAGGGGTGCATTGGTGGGGCCGTTTTCTGTTCAGCACTTATGGCGCTATTTTTCGGACTCGTTATGCACGGCGTTTTAGATACGTCTCTTTCTGTCACGTCTACTGTCATTTTTGCGGGAGTTGGGGGACTATTCATTTCAGTGGTCTCGCAGTTCGGTGATTGGATGGCGTCTGCCATTAAGCGTTGGGCAGGAATCAAAGATTTCAGCAATCTTCTTCCGGGACACGGGGGGATTTTGGATCGGTTTGACAGCACTCTCTTTTCCTTTCCTGTAACGCTTGTTCTTGCACTCATTTTTCTGTGATCGGAGATAATATGAAGCGGTTAGCGATTCTTGGATCAACGGGTTCGATTGGTTGTCAGACGCTTGAAGTAGTAAGGCGATTTCCAGATCGTTTTTCTGTTTCTGCTCTTTCGTGTGGAAAAAGAACAGAAGAATTATACGAACAAATTCTGGAATTCCGCCCCAAAATTGTCAGTGTCTTTGATCAGGAAGACGCACATAGGCTGCAACGGCGGCTCGATATTGATGGGATTTCGTGCATCGTCATGCATGGAATTCAGGGCAATAATCTCTGTGCATCCTATGATGAAGTATCCGTAGTCGTTGCGGCAATGGTTGGCGTTTGTGGACTTGAGCCTGTGGTTACTGCAATACACGCCGGGAAGGACATTGCGCTTGCGAATAAAGAGACTCTCGTGGCGGCTGGCGCGATTGTTATGCCTCTCGCGAAAGAAAAGGGCGTGAAAATCTTGCCAGTTGATAGCGAGCATTCGGCTATCTGGCAATGCCTTTGGGGACAGCCAGAGAAGAGTCTTGATAAGATTCTCCTTACGGCTTCGGGCGGACCCTTCAGGGGATTTACAAAAGACGCACTTGAGAACGTTACCCTTGAACAAGCACTCCATCATCCCACGTGGTCTATGGGCGGGAAAATCACCATTGATTCGGCTACGATGATGAATAAAGGTCTTGAGGTAATGGAAGCTTCTTGGCTATTTGACATCCCCGTAGACCAGATATCTGTTGTGGTTCATCCGCAAAGTATCATTCACTCTATGGTGGGGCTCAAAGACGGAAGTATTCTTGCACAAATGGGCAGACCCAGTATGATTTTGCCCATACAGATTGCGCTGTGCTATCCTGAGCGGATCAATCGCATTATGGATGCCTTTGACCCTTTTGACAAGGCAAGCTCCGATCTGCATTTTGAAAAGTGTGACACAGAGGTTTTTCCTTGCCTTGCGCTCGGATATCGTGCGGGGCGTACAGGCATGTCGCTTCCTGCTGTTATGAATTCGGCAAATGAAGAGGCTGTTGCGGCGTTTTTACATCAAAAAATTGCTTTTTCTCAGATCCCGAAGTGTATAGAAGCCTGTATGAATGAACATGAAAAAATCGGACTTGAACCGATTATTTCGATTGACGACATATATCGATTGGATGAATGGGCAAGGGGATTTGTGTCTACGTATCTTCAGCAGCGTCAGTAATCAGATAGGAGAGATTCATGTCAATACTAAGCATCGTTATCTGTTTGGTTGGACTAGGCATATTGGCGGCATTCCACGAAGTTGGGCACTTCATAGCAGCTCGGGCACTCGGCATCAAAGTCGTGGAATTGTCTATTTTTGTAGGTCCAAAGCTAATCGGTTGGAACAGAAAAGGCGTTGATTATGCCATTCGACTGATTCCTTTTGGCGCCTACGTGCGTTTTGTCGGAATTGATGAAGAGGATGGTGGAATAAGTAATAAAGATTCCATCCTCAATCAACCTCGTTGGAAAAGGCTACTCGTGTCTTTGGCGGGTCCGATTACAAATTTTATCCTTGGCGCGATCATATTCTTTTTTATGTTTCAGGCTTTTGGCTTTTCATCAATGGTCTTGGCTTCCAAAGAGGAAGGCACGCAGATTTATCAGACCGAAGCCATGCCAGGCGACGAGATTCTGGCAATCGACGGGCAACGCGTTCTGAGCGATCTGGATTTCTGGCAATGTCTTGGCTCGCTTAACAATACAGACTCGGCAACCTTGCTTATGAAATCAAAAGATACTGGCGAGAAATACGAGGTAGTACTCACCCCAGAAGTTACGGATGTCTACATGCTGGGTGTTACGCGAACGTCCGAATTAGATGAAAATGGCGGCTGGGTGATTAGTTCAGTCGATCCTGAACAAAACGATGGCAATCCAGTTCTAGAAGAGGGTGACTCAATCATTTCCGTCAACGGCGTTTCCGTGTCGGATCCGACTTTGTCTGATGTGATTAATGAGAATGGACATAATACGCTGGAGGTTACCATCATCCGCGGCGGCAAAGAAATGAATGTTCAGCTTGTTGGTATGCTTGTTCATTCGGTGAACTACCGCGGCATTATCCTTCTTGAGGGATCAGGATTATGGAATCAAGCGAAAGATTCGGTTTTATACTCGTTTTCCGTTGTGAAGGTTTCTGTTGAGACAATTGCAGATATTTTTCAGGGAGACATAGCTGCAACAGACGCTGTCTCGGGTCCCGTTGGTATCGCTTCCGTCGTATCAGATGTTGTTGATGAGCCTGCAACGAACAATACACAGAAAATATCAACGCTGGTCTTTCTAGCGGGACTGATTTCTGTCGGTCTTGCATTTTCAAATCTTTTGCCAATCCCTGGTCTTGACGGAAATGCAATGGTTCTTGTTCTTGTTGAGATGATTCGCGGAAAGAAGCTGTCCACAAAAACAGAAATGATCATAAATGCAATTGGGTTTGCTGTTCTCATTGCTTTGGTTGCCTTTGCATGGACTTCCGATATTATGCGACTGGCAGGTGGATAAATGAATAGGCATATTACGCAGAAATTGTATGTAGGTCAAGTTGCCGTTGGCGGAGATGCAGATATTACTGTACAATCAATGAACAACACGGACACGAGAGATATTGCGGCAACAGTATCACAAATTCATGCGCTGGCAAATTGCGGTTGTGAGATCACGCGAGTGGCAATTGTCGATCGCGAGGCAGCATTGGCACTGAAAGATATTTGCAAAGCTTCTCCGATACCCGTTGTTGCCGATATTCATTTTGATTATCGCCTAGCGTTGCTGGCAATCGAAAACGGCGCAGCGAAAATCAGGATTAATCCGGGCAATCTAGGCGATGAATCGCGGATAGCCGCTGTAGCTATGGCCGCTAAACAGAGAAATATACCGATCCGAGTCGGTGTGAATTCCGGTTCGATTTCTCGTACTATTCTTGAGAAGTATGGGAAAGTATGCAGTGATGCTTTAGTAGAAAGTGCATTAGGTGCTGTCGCGTCGCTTGAACGCGCACATTTCTCCGACATTGTGGTTAGTATCAAATCATCTGATCCCTTGCTTACAATTGAGAGTTACCGCCTTCTGGCAACGAAAATATCCTATCCTCTTCATGTTGGGGTTACGGAAGCAGGCACAGTAAGGGAAGGCGTGGTGCGGTCTTCTGTTGGTATTGGCACTTTGCTCGCTGAAGGAATCGGAGATACGATCAGAGTATCCTTAACGGGAGACCCAGTGCTTGAAGTCAAGACGGCATATAGTATCCTGAAATCGTTATCTCTACGGAAAAAAGGAATTCAGATTATTTCTTGTCCAACCTGTGGGCGGACAGAAGTACCGCTAATTGAATTGGCTGAACGGATCGAAAAAGAAGTCAGCGATCTTCCGTATGATCTGAAAATTGCCGTGATGGGTTGTATCGTTAATGGACCAGGCGAAGCCAGAGATGCGGATATTGGGATTGCAGGTGGCAAGGACGAGTTTCTTCTATTTAAGAAGGGACAAGCAATTCGGAAAATTCCTGCCGATCGCGTACTCGCGGAGCTTGTTGCCGAAATACATCAAATGGGAAAGAAAATAACGACGTGAGGTATAAGAGAAGATGATGCAATTGCCTGCATTTTTTGGGAAAATCACTCAAGACGAAGACATCCTACATATATCCAGATCGATTCGCGCCAATCTTCTGCGCGTATGTGTTGACACAAGCGGTAAAGGCCTTGCACTATATTTGACTCTTGACGGAGAAATTCCAGATGGAAGAAAACTCGTATCACTCGAGAATGTTTTGCGCAGCAAATGGAAAGCAGATCAAATTCACATATATCTTTCCGGTTTTCCTCTTGCAAAAATCCCGAAATCCAAGATGATTTATCCACTTCTTCCTTGGATTTTTTCATCACTTAAGAAAGAGAATCCCCTTCATGCACTTATAACGGAAAATGCTCATGTTGTCTGTGAAGAGGAGGCGTTATCTCTTGATCTTTGCATGCTCGCCGATGAGGAACATAAAGACTGTTTTTCCCATGATTTCCAGGGGTTTTGCGAAAAATATATGGGCTTTTCTTGTATGTTATCCTATTCGCAAGATAAGGAAAACATTCACCAATTAGCCGCTGAGCGAGCCAAACAAATGCAACAGACCTTGATTCGAGAAGCCAATGAGATCCTGTTGTCGCAAGATAATTGTGGGCAAGCCAGTGCGAACATACAAGACGCAGACCCATCTGAACAGCAGAAAAAGAAACGTTCTGCAGGGACTGAGCACGTAAAAAAATCTTCCGGCGGTAGTGAGGCATCGTCTGCAAAAAATGCAGCATCGCGCAAAATGGATGATATGAGCGAATCGCTTAATCCGGATTCATGGGAATATAAAGCGAAGCTTCTTGCCAAAGAAAATAATACGGTCTTTACACGACCCAAGAAAGCAGATGGAATTTTGTGGGGAAAAGTGAATCCGACTCTTCCCATACTCAAAATAAAAGATATGAATGCCAATACGGGCGTGATTCTTTTTGAAGGATTTGTCGAAATTGAAGAGCTGAATTTGACCAAATCCGGTAGCAAAGTGCGTATCAATTTCTACGTTACGGATGATACGGGATGTATTGCTTGTGTGTATTTTATGTCACCAAACGATGCAGATGAATTTGAAGATAAATTCGGCTCGGGGGGATATGGACAATTTCAGGCGAATGTTCATTATGATGATCGGTTTTCTCATGATCTGCAAGCATCTATCGAGGGTGTTGTAGAGAAGGATAGTCCAGCGAAGCGAAAAGATGTATCCGAAATGAAGCGGGTTGAACTGCATTGTCACACGAAGATGAGTGAGAAGGATGCTGTCATTCCGGTCTCGGACTTGTTTTATGAAGCGGCTCGCTTCGGACACGCCGCCTGTGCAATTACCGATCACGGCGTTGTGCAAGGCTTTCCCGAAGCGGCAGAAACATGTAAACAGATCAATAAGAAGAACCCGGATAAACCGTTTAAGGTCATTTTTGGCATGGAAGGGTATCTTGTTGACGATGGTCCCTGTGTCGCTTTTCATGCGCACAACGATGCGGATTTTGCTATGGGTTTTGTGGCGCTTCGCGTGCTTACTACGGGAAACGATCCTTGTACTGACAAGCTGACAGAAATCGCTGCGGTTCGATTTGCGCGTAGCGAAGATGGTAAATATTTTCAGGAGCAGACGTTTCACGTTTGTGTATCTGTTCAGGATGCAAAAACAAATGAATCTTCGGACTCTCCGCTTGCGGCAGTCAAAGCCTTCTCTCAATTTTGTCAGGATCTGCCTATATGTGGATATGACGTTTTGCGTGATCTCGCTTTTCTTAGAACGATCGGTTTCTCTGTTGATGTGGAGAAGCATGAGGATTATCGTGTTAAGTTCAATTCTTCGGCAATTGATATAATTGAATTGGCGAGAGCCTTTTATCCAGAGATAACAGATCTCACTTTGCAGGGGATCCGTGAATTCCTTCAGATTCAAGATTCGCAAGGCGACTGTGCAACGGATGAGGCTAAGTTAAATGGCATCATTTTGATTCATGTGCTTTATGCATTTCAGATTCATTCGCCTAAAGAGCTGAATGATAAGGCCGGCATTCTTCCCAAAGAAGATTTGTTGATTCGTAAGACGAAGGTATATCATGTTATTTTACTTGCGCAAAATGCACTCGGACTTTACAACTTATATCGACTCGTGTCTGAATCACATATTGAGTATTTCAATATGCGTCCGCGCATACCGCGGTCGGAACTGCGCTTTTTTCAAGCAGGCCTTATCATTGGGAGTGCTTGTGAGCGCGGGGAGTTATTTTCTCGCGTATATTCGGAATATATTGCCAGTGAGAAGAATTATGAGAAGACCCTTGACGCACTTGTATCAGATCAAGTGTTTATTCGCA
>JBPOHB010000231.1:0-4816 GCA_052036055.1 Bacillota bacterium
ATGCATGAATCAGACGAGCCTGGTATTGTTTATGAATAGCAAGTAACGTTTGAAGCATTCGAATCCTACGTCCAAGCTTAATATGAAACCCAACAATGACGAAAAATATGACTGAAATGAAGGCAAATACCATGACAGCAGGAAGGAAACCAGAAAAATACCAAAGCAATCCGCTAACGATAATCATTTCAAGAAATAATCCGAATCGAATATTGCTATACATATCCGATATTTTTTTCTTTCTGGTGATCTCGCTTGTCAATTCGATTTCGCGTGCTTGAAAAGCTTGTTCTCTCTGGTCTATCTTCAATGCGTCCACTTGACTCCTCCTGATTTCTATCGTTATTCTTCTGTGTTGATTCTATCACATGATAAAATTATTCGGTAATTTCATGCAGAAATACCCTATTCTGATTTTAGATGATAAAATGAAACGTAACTGCAGACATAAAGAGGGTGAAATCATGAATGAGACTGTTCCCGAGAAGGATTTTCTAACGAAAAAGCGCATGCGTCTATTCTGCATGTATTATAAGCCGAATATCGGACTATTTATTCTTGATATGTCGTGCGCATTTTTGATTGCATGCATCGATCTGCTGTTTCCAATGGTAACTCGATTTGCTCTGCAGACATATTTGCCAAATAATAACTATCGCACTTTCTTTCTCGTTATCTCTATACTCTTTGTCTCCTATATTGTCCGTTTCTTCATGCAGTTTGTCGTGAGCTACTGGGGACACCTAATGGGCGCAAATATTGAGATGCAAATGCGGTATGATCTATTCAATCATCTTCAGAAGCTCTCCTATTCCTTCTTTGATAGAAGTCGGACAGGCAGTATCATGAGTCGCATTTTACCGGAGTTATTTGATATCACAGAACTTGCACATCATGGTCCAGAAGATTTGTTCATTTCCTGCGTGACAATGATCGGCGCATCGATTGCACTCTTTATCATCAATCCGAAACTGGCACTCATTCTCATCCTGGCAATTCCCATCCTAATTACTTTCACGATTCTTCTGCGCAAACGCATGTCTTTTGCTTCTCGTCATTTGAAAGAAGGAACGGCAGAAATCAATTCGGAGATTGAATCCTGCATTACAGGCGTCAGGGTTTCGAAGGCATTCGCAAACGAAGGATATCAGGCAACAAAATTTCAAAAACAAAGTATGCTATATCGGACAGCACGCTGCGAGTTCTACAAAGTCATGGCCGTTTTCTTCTCAGGTATGGAATTCATGATTAGCTTGGTTAGCCTGATCGCCATCGGGGCAGGTGGCTATTTCATTATGAAAAATGAAATGACACTCGTTGATTTGGTAGCTTTTACCTTATACATCACGGCATTCTTAACACCGATCCGGAAGCTTACGAATTTTACGGAATTATTCCAATCCGGCATGTCAGGGTTCGACCGTTTCATCGAATTAATGAAGGAAACGCCTGATATAGTCAATTGCGAAACGCCCCTTATTCCTGAGAAGTTTGATGGGAATATTACATTTTCACATGTCAATTTTGCTTACACGAACGCATCGGATAACGAGTCAAATGATACCGTACTCTCTGACATCAACCTTATCATTCCTGCCGGGAAAACAATTGCCATTGTTGGTCCTTCCGGCGGCGGAAAGAGTACGCTCTGTCACCTAATACCAAGATTTTATGAGATTTCTTCGGGCAGTATATCAATTGATCAAACGGATATTCGCAACCTTGATATAACATTCCTTCGCCAAAATATCGGAATTGTACTTCAGGATGTATTTCTTTTCGCAACCACAATCATGGAGAACATTCGCTTTGGAAGACTCGACGCTTCAGACGAAGAAGTGATGGAAGCCGCTAGACAAGCTGAAATGGCTGATTTCATTGATTCTCTACCTGACGGGTATAATACGTACGTTGGCGAACGTGGTTTATTACTTTCTGGTGGTCAGAAGCAACGAATATCCATTGCTCGTGTCTTTCTGAAGAATCCCAAAATTCTTATTCTTGATGAAGCCACATCAGCGCTTGACACACAAACAGAAAGGAAAATACAGTCAGCACTTGAGAGGCTGTCTCATGGGCGAACATGTATCGTCATTGCTCATCGCCTATCCACCATTCGCAATGCAGACAGAATCGTCTACTTAAGCGAAAAAGGGATTGAAGAACAAGGAACACACGAAGAACTCATTGCGATAAGCAGCGCATATTCCAATCTATATAATTTACAAATAAGTTGCTGATAAGCTAGGCATCAAGATTCGTCAATCGGTTTTTCATCTTCTTGTGACTCGAGGCTTTGCGATGATTCAACCGTTTTCTTCCTGATTCTTTTGGGAATCGCCTCGTCTAAAACATCGCCAATACTATCATGAATCGTCAGCATCGCTTGCAGATCCAAATATGTGGAACTCTTATTGATTATGACTACACGATCATGAGGAAGAAACTGTGCAAATGTTGCAGCAGGATATACTGTAAGCGAGGTTCCACCAATAATAAGTAGATCCGCTTTTTCAATCGCAGCAATTGCGCGGTCAATGTTTTGGTGGTCTAAATGTTCTTCATATAATACAACATCTGGTCGGACGATCCCGCCACATTTTGTGCATTTTGGAATCCCGTCACTTTTCAGTACAAAATCAAGGGAATACGATTTGTTGCACGAAGTACAATAATTACGAAATACAGAGCCATGCAGTTCAATTGTGACTTTACTGCCAGCCAGCTGATGAAGATTATCAATGTTTTGTGTGATAATCGACTTAAGCTTTCCCTGACGTTCAAGACGCATGAGAGCTTTGTGCGCTTTATTCGGTTTGGCATCTGGATAGCATAGTTTTCGCTTATAGAAGTCGAAAAACTCAGATGGATGTTCTGTGAAAAATGAATGACTAATTATGTCTACGGGCCTGTAGGACGATCCACTATCTTGATTATAGATCCCCTGACCACTGCGAAAATCAGGTATACCACTTTCCGTGGATACACCTGCTCCGCCTAAAAAGACGATTTGGTTCGATTCTGCAATCAAGCTCGTTAGCTGAGCCAATTTCTTCTCACGAGCACCCTCGTATCGGTCAATTCTCGTTTCCACTATCCATCCAGTCTCCCGGCAAAACAATCGGGTAATGAAGTGCGTATCATTTCATTATGAATGGAGGCCACTATCTTGAAGATCAACATCATCCATAATGCCCATACCTGATGCCCCGTACATTTCTTTGCCCATGATTCTTTTCTCATCACGTTCTTTCTCAACTATGCTGCTGATCAGCTTGCGTGTTCTCTCAGAATCCTTAATATTCTTAATAACTAGCGTCTGATTCGTCTGATCTGCTGTGACCAAAGTAATGGATCCAACGCCAAAAATCTTCTGACCGAGCGATCGAGATAGTTTTACGTCAAGAACACGATATAGCAGAAGTTCATCCATTGTCGTGTTAAGCAGGCCTTTCTTCAAATACAGGCGATTCTGATCCAGTGAATAGATCGTAAACGAAATGGGCATTCCCAAATATCTCTTACGATCTTTCCAAAGTATTTCATCTTCTACAAGCAAATCCTTAACAGCATCCGATTTATTCTTTGACATAAGAGACCTCCTACAGTATTGAATCATCTTATTATAATATGACAATTACCTTTCGTCCATTCTATTGACCCTTTTATACAAAAATGTTATGAATTATTCATATACATCGGAGGAAGGCAAATCAAGATAACAAGTTGGGAACAATGGCGACCAGATGTGATCGGCTTTCATAATTTCGTCTGATCGATTCGCATACAATTCTGAAACATAATTCTCTGTGTCTGGAATCGGATCATCCCAAGTGACATCAACATGATACCAAACCGAATCAATCTGCACCTGGTTCCATGCGTGTGGCGCGTATTCTCCGTCCTGATCTAAAGCCGTTCCAGAGATCACACGAGCCGGAATACCTTCGAGTTCACATAATAATACAAAGGCTTCCGAATACCCCTGACATTGACCTTCTCCATTCACAATTACGGAGTATGCTGTGGCAAGCACATCCGAATCGCCAGTCGTACTGTACTGCGAGTGAAGAACAAGATAATCGTGAATCACCAGTTCTTTCTCCAACGTCGACATTTCCGGATCAATAATACTCGACAGAATCATTGTCGCATCACTATATAGTTCTTGCGTATCAGCATCCGAGAACGTCATTGTTGACTGATTCACGAGCGCCTGAAGAATCTGTCCCGTTGAATTGTAACTGAAAGACATTTTCATCAGGCATGGCGACTCATTATTATATTCAACTTTTATATCTCCTATAACAAATGCAGAATTCAGTGCACCAGAATCATATAGATCAGACCAGTATTCTTGAAAAAGATCGTAGCTATCAATACGAATATAAAAATAGGGGGAAAACATATACAAATTATCTTGTAAGGCCGTAAACAGATCCTTCTCGCTTCCAATCTCATTTACAATATCATCATCGTCGACCACTAATTTCTTTTTGCTATTTGAAAACGTCGTGATCAAATTTGAAAAAGCTTCGCTATCCTCTTTTGAGAAGCAGGCCGTTGCAAAAAGAAGAGAAAATGTCGTAACAAGGACCAGTAATACTGAAATCACTTTTCTTGATAAAACATATAAATTTTGGGGGGTGACATTTCTCACATGCGATTTGATCGTATTTTCCTCCGTACATTATTACGCTCAGCATATCACAGTTTTTCCAATCAAAAAAGAAAATTACGTCATTGGTATGGTCCGAGCCGAATCATATACAGATTCTGCACTAAAAAGAGAATCAAAGCTACCATTTCGAAGCGT
>JBPOHB010000226.1:0-3832 GCA_052036055.1 Bacillota bacterium
AAAGCCAACATTGACGAGCAAATGATTTTCCGTAGCATGCCCGTACTGTGTGAGAAGTAGCGTAGTTGCAATTGCCGCGCGTAATTTCCCCGTACCGCTTATGATCAAGGCAATCTCTTCTTTTTGGTATACAGAGAAGGCAGTGATAGCCATATTTTTTTTCAGACGAAAAAAGGAGATGAATGGATCCGCTTCGATTTTAAGTGCAGTAACGATCAGAATCATATGCCGCTCCGATTACTTAAGATATTTCATTTTGCGGTTTTCGTTTGGCATAACCCAAGCCGGAAAACGTCGCGACTAAATCATCAGACTCATCGTATATATTGACACAGTAGCCGGTGATTTTTGTGTGATCAGACAAACGCTTTGCAATTGCCGTCAAGTATTTCCCCTTAGGGGCTTTGAAGTATGACATACTTGCATTGATTCCAAGCGTCATACTCGACTGTGTATTGGAAGCCGCGGCAAAGGCATAATCTGCTAGGGTGAAAGAGGCTCCGCCATGAACGACGCCTACGCCATTCATGTGAAAAGGGCAGATATCCATACGCGCGACAGCATATCCATCAGATACTTCTATTAGCTTAATGCCAACGTACTCGGCAAAACGATCATCGCCAATATTTTTTGTCATTTCATTTATCATAGTAATACGCACCCTACCTAATCTGCGCTTGAAACGCATTCTTTTGTTAGTATACGACTTTTTTGCGTACAAAATGTAAAAATAGCGCATTTCGGTTGAAGGTGCCCCGATAATATCGTAAAGTATAAAGGCGCACAGACGATTCATACAACGATGATTTTGCGAAAAAGAAATGAGTGCCACTCGCAAGTTCGAGGAGGAAATATGGGATTTATCTCACTTTGTGATGTAAGCAAGACCTATCAGATGGGCGAGGTTACGATAAGAGCTGTCGATCAAGTCAGTTTCGATATAGAAGAAGGCGATTTTGCGGTTGTTGTTGGAGCTTCGGGTGCCGGAAAGACAACGATTCTCAATATTCTCGGGGGCATGGATAATGCTGACGACGGGAAGATTCTTGTTGATGGCAAAGATATTGCAAAATATTCGCGGAAGATGCTGACGGAGTATAGAAGGTTTGACATAGGTTTTGTTTTCCAATTCTATAACCTAGTACAGAATCTGACGGCAAGAGAAAATGTGGAACTTGCCACGCAGATTTCGCGCACGCCACTCAATGTTGATGAGGTCTTAGATCTTGTCGGACTGTCTGAAAGGAAGGATTATTTTCCTTCTCAGTTATCTGGTGGCGAACAACAGCGCGTTGCAATTGCACGTGCGCTTGCGAAGAACCCCAAGCTTCTTCTGTGCGACGAGCCAACAGGCGCACTTGATTATCAGACCGGAAAATCAATTCTGAAGCTACTTCAGGACACTTGCAAGAAAACGAAGATGACGTTACTTATCATTACGCATAACTCGGCTTTGACATCGATGGCTGACAAGGTAATCCGGATGAAGAGTGGGAAAATTGCGGATTTCTATGTAAATTCGCATCCACAGTCTGTCGAGGAGCTTGAATGGTGAGGCAAAAGTCCTTTTTCAAAGAAGCATATCGAAACGTGTGGCACACAAAATCAAGATTTCTGTCGATTTTCTGCATTACGGCAATCGGCGTTGGGTTTTTTGCCGGAATCAATGCAACTTCTCCAGACATGAAGGATTCGATCGATCAGTATTTTTCTGACAGCAATTTGTCTGACATACGACTTGTGTCGCCGATCGGTTTTTCGGAAGACAGCATTCACGAAATTGAGGAGACGGATGGGGTCGACTCCGTGGCAACTGGCTATGCGAAAGATTTTTTCGTGACAACAGAAGATAATTTGACAGTTACGACGAGAATTTTCAGCTATGATTCCGATACCTCCGATGTTCAGATGAATACTCCTTGGGTGGTCTCAGGGCGTCTGCCAAGCAAATCCGGAGAAATTGCGGTCTCGAAAACAGACTGTGAGAAGTTTGATTTGGAAATCGGGTCTCAAGTGACGCTTTCTCTGCCAACGGGCGACCTTGTATCGGATTATGTTTCGACTACGACATACACAATTGTAGGCGAGGTTGAGACACCCGTCTATTTTAGTTATGAGCGGGGACAGACCAATATCGGCGACGGATCGGTGGACACGTTTGCGTATGTTTTTGAAGATGATTTTATATCCGCACGACCGACCGATGTATACGTCCGCACAACAGATTCATTAGGCATGAAGGCTTACGATGAAGATTATGAGAGCAGCCTTGAACCGTTGGAAGAACAATTCACGCTCCTCGGAAAAGACACGATGACACAGGAGATAGAAACGTATAGCTTGAAACTTTCAGAAGCAATTACGAGTCTACAAAGTGAGCGAGAAGAGGCTCAGGCGATCATTGATCTGGCTAAGAATCAGGAAGGTGCGGTGACCCAAGATGAGCTTTCAGCAGCGGAGGCAAGCGTCTCCGAGATTGATGAGAAGATCGAATATGCAAACCAAAAAGTATCGGCACTGAGTCAATTGGCTCCATCTTGGTATGTTCTTGATCGAAGTGATAATACTGGCTATAACGAATATGGAGATGATACGGATCGAATTGGTGCGGTAGCGAAGATCTTTCCTGTATTTTTCGTTCTGGTAGCCGTGCTCGTTTGCCTGACCACGATGACACGTATGGTTGAAGAAGAACGTGTGCAAGTCGGCACGCTTAAAGCTTTAGGATACAATGCGAGAACCATTGCCGGCAAATATATTCTCTATGCTATGACGGCAAGTTTTCTTGGCGCTGCAACAGGACTTTGTATTGGGTTTTGGCTTTTCCCGACAATTATTATGAACGCATATTCGGTTATGTATTCTCTTCCTGCACATCTGATTCATTTTCAATACAAGTTAGCGATATTCTCTGTTCTGATTGCAGTAATCGCTATGCTTCTTGCCACTTTGTATGCGATTATCAATGAACTGAAAGCAGAGCCGGCAACATTGATGCTTCCAAAGGCACCGCGTCCTGGCAAACGAATCCTTCTGGAAAGAATTCGGCCAGTATGGAAGAGGCTGTCCTTCTCGTATAAAGTTACAGCGAGAAACATTTTCAGATACAAGCAACGATTTCTCATGACCGTCCTTGGGATATCTGGGTGCACGGCACTTCTACTTACGGGTTTCGGACTTCGAGATTCGATAAATGCGATCATGGTGAAGCAATTTGACGAGATCTTTCTTTACGATGGACAGGCTTTGCTTGATACAAGTCAAGACACAAATAGCGATATTGTAGCCGAGTATCTTGCGTCATGCCCGGAAGTATCGGATACTTTGGCAACAAATGTACAGACGGGAAGTACCTATTCTGCCGAGACGAAAACACGGACACAGACGTATCTTCTGATCGCGCAAGACGAAGACCAGCTCTCTGATTTTTATGATCTCCGAGATCGGGAAAGTCAAAAAAGTATCAGCATTGATGATTCTGGAGCCGTTATTACCGAAAAACTCGCATCGCTTCTTCATGTCTCCGTTGGGGATCAGGTCTCGTTTGTTGACGCACAGAACCAGGTCTTTTCTGTCACAATTTCGGACATAACCGAGAATTACCTGACACATTACCTATACGTTTCTCCGAAGTACTACGAGGAAATAACGGGATCCGCGCCAGTATATGATGTGGTTGCCTTTCACTTTACGGATGGTCTGACGCAAGACGAGGTATCCGCCTTCAAAGAATCGGCTCTCAATGAAACGGGTATTACAGCCGTATCCCTGACAAAAACAGTAAAGGAGAGTTTCCACGTTGTTTTGGATAGTCTTAATTATGTGGTTCTCG
>JBPOHB010000182.1:0-2252 GCA_052036055.1 Bacillota bacterium
GGCGTTATACTGCCGAAAAGCTTCTATTCGCGTGCTGTACTTAGAATAGTACACTTTCGTAGTTGAATAGGCTAAGACGTCCATCGAAGAAGTGAAATTTGCAAGGTGCGCAAAAACATGTTTCAGAAGATCATTGTGAATCGGATTCTCCCATATTATGGTGGTAAGATCTGTCCCAGAAATGAGTCCTCCATTACAGGAGATGACGGGAATCGAAACAGATAATTCATCTATGTAACGTCCGATCATAAACGGGCTTCTGCCGGATGCTATGGTATACAAAATGTCATGCTTTTGCAGTTTCTCAAGCGCCTTGCGATTATCCGCTGAGATGGTTTTGTCAGGTAATAGAAAAGTCTCGTCCATGTCAAATACCAGAAGATGTTTCAAGAAAAATTACTCTCCTTTTTGTCGCGAATGTAATCTTGTAGTTGAGACTGGCAAAGAGAATTTGCATCTTCTCCGTTCGTATAGCGCTTATACCATGAGACTGTTTTTTCCAGTGTAACAGGCAACGGCCATACAGGTTTCCAACCGAGCTTGCTTTCGATCTTTGCAATATCAAGCTTCAGATATCCGGCCTCATGCGGCTGTGGATTCGAGTCGATCTGATAGGATGCACCGTCGCCCCAGTTCCTGCATATGGAATTTACGATAAACTCGACATCACGGGCGTCATCTGAACGCGGCCCAACATTCCATCCTTCGGCGAACTTTGCGCCTTCCGTGTACAGCTTTTCCGCGAGCAGCAGATAGGCACCGACAGGCTCAAGAACATGTTGCCAGGGTCTTGTCGCATAGGGCGATCGAATCATGACGGGGGTGCCGTCCATAACGGAGCGGATGATGTCAGGGATCAGACGGTCATCTGCCCAGTCACCACCACCGATAACATTGCCTGCACGTGCAGATGCAACTGCACCTTTGTGAGATTCATATTTTGCAGGGTGAAAATAGCTTCTGCGATAGGAAGAGGTGACAAGTTCAGCGCAACCCTTACTGTTGGAATATGGATCATATCCCCCCATTGGTTCGTCTTCGCGATAACCCCAGACCCATTCCTTATTCTCGTAGCACTTATCGGTTGTCACGATAACCACGCTACGCACGCTCGGCGTATGTCTGACTGCCTCAAGAACATGAACGGTTCCCATCACATTGATTGCATATGTCTCGACCGGAAAGCTATACGATTCGCGGACAAGCGGCTGTGCTGCCATATGAATCACAACTTCAGGATTCGTATCGGCAAAAACCTTCTTCAGTGCATCTAAATCGCGGATATCACCCATAATCGAACGCATGCCTTCTGCAACATTCGCATCTTCAAAAAGAGATGGTTTCGTGGGTGGTGTCAGGGCAAAACCCGTTAGGTCCGCCCCCATTTCTTTGAGCCAAATCGACATCCAAGATCCTTTGAATCCTGTATGTCCCGTAAGCAAAACACGTCGACCTTTCCAAAATGAAGGGTCTATATCGGTTAAATTCTGTGCCATGATCTCCTCCTTATTATGTTACCAAACCTTCCAAAGAGCTTTCCCATCCGCCCAGAGCTGATCGAGTGTCTGCTTGTCGCGAAGGGTATCCATAGGACGCCAGAAGCCGGTATGCTTATAACAGGAGAGCTTATTATCTTGGGCAAGCTTTTCCAGAGGTTCGCGCTCAAAGACGCAGGCATCTCCGTCCAGATAGTCAAAGATCTCGGGCTCGGCAACCATAAAGCCGCCATTGATCCATGAGCCATCGCCTTTTGGCTTCTCCGCAAAACCGGAAATGAAATTGCTGTCCGTTAATGAGAGGGCACCAAAACGACCGTCAATCTGTACGCCGGTAAGGGTACAAGCAGCTCCAGACGCCTTGTGCTGCGCAATCAATTCCGAAATATCAACATCTGCCACACCATCTCCATACGTGAGTAGAAAAGGCTCGTTTCCGACATAAGGTTGAATGCGCTTGATTCTTCCACCCGTCATGGTATTGAGTCCTGTATTAACAAGCGTAACACTCCAGGGTTCGGCAATATTCTTGTGAACCACGGTCTGATTCCCGTCACGAAAGTCAAACGTCACATCGGACATATGCATATAGTAATCCGCAAAGTACTCCTTGATGACGTGCCCCTTGTATCCGAGACAGATCACAAATTCGTTAAAGCCATAGTGCGAATAGATCTTCATAATGTGCCAAAGAATCGGGTAGTCACCGATATCAATCATGGGCTTGGGCTTGAGATGGGACTCCTCGCTGATTCG
>JBPOHB010000061.1:0-2233 GCA_052036055.1 Bacillota bacterium
CAATCAGCGGATTATCCGATGGGCGCCCCTTAGCCTGAAAAATGCCGCGAACCGCCACGGGATCAAGCGCATTGGCGCCAAGTCCATATACCGTTTCTGTCGGGAAAGCTACCAGTCCACCAGAAAGAATACAGGAAGCGGCAGACTCCATTCCGGATAGATCGTCCGCAGAAATGACGCGTGTCACTAAAGAATTGCTTCTTTCGATATTCGTGCAATTTCTGTTGGGTTTTCTTGGACGGCTCATTATTCTTCCTCCTGTCCTTCTCCTGTCATCAGCGTGTGTTTCTTATCAGCAGTCATAAGAGCATTCACGATTTCGTCAAGGTCTCCACCGAGAATTTCTTCAAGGCGGTAAAGCGTCAGTCCGATTCGATGATCCGTGACGCGACCCTGATGATAGTTATACGTCCGAATTCTTTCTGATCGATCGCCTGTGCCAACCTGACTTTTACGTTCCTGGGCAATGTCCCCGTGCTGTTTTGCGTTTTCAAGCTTCATGAGTCTGCTCATCAGAACTGCCATGGCCTTATCCTTGTTTTTATACTGGCTTCTCTCGTCCTGGCACTGTACGACAAGACCAGTCGGTATATGCGTAATCCGTACGGCAGAATCCGTCCGATTAACGTGCTGACCGCCGGCTCCTGAGGCACGAAAAGTATCAATTCGTATATCGTTCGGACTGATATCTACCTCGACAGGCTCCGCTTCTGGAAGTACGGCTACCGTTACAGTAGATGTATGCACCCGTCCGGACGATTCCGTGACAGGAACACGCTGTACACGATGGACGCCACTCTCGTATTTGAATCGACTGTATGCGCCTTGTCCCTCTATGGAGAAAATGATCTCCTTATAACCGCCAAGCTCGGTCTCATTACTGTCTATGTACTCTGTTTTCCAGCCACGACTTTGCGCATAGATGCTGTACATGCGGAACATAACGCCGCAGAACAACGCTGCTTCTTCGCCTCCCGCACCTGCACGTATTTCGATAATAACGGATCTGCGGTCATTCGGGTCCTGCACCGTCAGTTTATCCTGTAGCTCTTCCAGCAAATGACTCAGACGATCATCAAGCATTCGCAGCTCTTCTCTTGCCATCTCTTTAATCTCTTCATCTTCCGCCAAACGGAAAATATCACGGACATCCGCGAGCTCTTCCCTTGTCTCCACAAGCGAACGAAAACAATATACAATGGGTTCCGTTTCCGATAATTCTCGACTCAATTTCTGGTAGCGCGGCTGATCCGCAGCGATTGCGGGGTCAGACAAAGAAGAGAGGATCTCCTCATATCGGTAATTGATCTCTCTCATTTTTTCTTCAAGTGCGCTCATGTTTGTTTCCCTCATTGTTTCTACTTTGAATTTCACTTGTGATTATAGCAGACGACTATGACGTGTAGATGAGATATTTTATATTCCATCCATTCAATTTTCACAATATTGTGCATATAGGACTTGAAATCATATAACTAGTTTTGCTAATTTGTCATGTAGATTATCCATATTCTTTTGCTATAATAGAAGCGGTGTTTTTATGCCATTATATTTCGGCAGACACTTAGAAGTAATTATCATTTTGAAAGGGGATACATACATGCTTAAAACACACGAAGTTGAACAAATGACTTGTATCGCAAAGGGTCCTAATCACGGGGCTGCTCCGATTCCCGAAGAAGGAAAGTGGGTTCAGGCTAGAGAGATTAAAGACATCTCCGGATTCACACACGGAATCGGCTGGTGCGCACCTCAGCAGGGAGCCTGCAAGCTTTCCCTGAACATCAAGGAAGGTATTATTCAGGAAGCTCTCATTGAGACAATCGGATGCACAGGCATGACGCATTCTGCCGCTATGGCAGGAGAGATTCTTCCTGGCAAGACAATTCTTGAAGCACTTAACACAGATCTTGTTTGCGACGCAATCAATACAGCCATGCGTGAACTTTTTCTTCAAATTGTATACGGGCGTTCTCAGTCTGCTTTTTCAGAAGGCGGACTTCCGATCGGTGCATCTCTTGAGGATCTTGGAAAAGGACTGCGCTCACAGACAGGTACAATCTTTTCCACTCTCGACAAGGGACCCCGCTATCTTGAGCTCACAGAAGGATACATTGTCAAGCTTGCTCTTGATAGTGACGAGCAGATAACTGGCTATCAATTCGTTAAGGTCGGGCCAATGCTAGAACAGATTAAGAACGGCGTTGATGCAAACGAAGCTTATAAGAAGAAT
>JBPOHB010000006.1:0-11629 GCA_052036055.1 Bacillota bacterium
TCAATAATCTGTCCCGATCTATTAGCAAGCAAAATCTCATATGGCATACCCATCTTTGTTGGGCAGGTTAGTGCCTTCCCAATGGCCGTCTTATAATCATCGCGGAAAATCTTCACATTGGGTTCCCTACGCTCCCATGGAAGCTGTGATGTAACCACGCCTTGATGAAAGAGCTCCTGCGAAGGATATGTGACGCTTGTCAAATGAACAAGCCGCAATTTATCCGTAACTACAATACGTATATTCCCGTGATCAACGGGCGGGTCAGACTCGCGTATCAATCGCATCGCATCATCATACAAGGAATCCGTATCAACAGGAAAATCTGAAGCAGCCTCAATTGACTGCAGAAGTCGAAGCATGTGGTTTTCGAAAAAAAGCAGCACACCTTCAGATACACGAATAGACTCATAAAAAATCGTATCCGCTACAGGTCTGAGAAGATCACGTGCCTCGTCTGATACAAGCTTGACCTTATTACCATTAACAAAACAATACTCACCTGATGGATTTTCCATCATAGGAAGAGACATGCAGTAACCTCCGATTGGGATATACGCTCCAATTCATCGTGTAAATTGACGCATCCGCGAATATTTTTTCAAACACTGTAATTTTAGCGCACTATACGATTGACGTAAAGTATAAAAAATTGATAAAAATCCGAATAAATATGCCTATTTGTCTTGTGGAATTTCTGATAATAAAATAACATAGGTTGACGCATCAAATCAACTTTGATAAAATGTGCCTGTATTATGCACAAATGAGAATAATTATACATCAGGAGGACAGAACTATGGCGAAAGAAAAAATACTGCTTGCTTATTCCGGCGGGCTCGATACATCCATCATTATTCCTTGGCTTCTCGAACACTATGATTGTGAAGTTATTGCGATGGCAGGTGAAGTCGGTATCGGTATCGATGAGACTTTTCTCAAACAAAAAGCACTCAATTGCGGCGCGTCTGCGTGCTTCGTTGAAGATATTGCAGAAGAATTTATTACGGATTATATTTATCCGACGATGAAGGCCGGCGCCATCTATGAGGGGAAGTATCTTCTTGGCACATCTTTTGCCCGTCCAGTCATCGCAAAGAGGATGGTCGAAGTTGCAAAGCGCGAAGGATGCACGGCAATCGCGCATGGTTGCACAGGAAAAGGAAATGATCAAGTCCGTTTTGAACTCACTGTGAAGGCGCTCGCACCGGAGATGAAGATCATCGCGCCTTGGCGTATTTGGGACATTAAGTCTCGCGACGAAGAAATTGACTACGCTAATGAGAGAAATATTCCGGTTCCGGTTACCAAAAAAGATAATTATTCCATGGACGAAAATCTCTGGCATCTTTCTCACGAAGGAATGGATCTGGAAGATCCGGCAAATGAACCGCAATACGAGAACATTCTGAAACTCATGGTTTCGCCCGAGAAGGCACCCGATGCTCCGACCTATGTTGAGATTGCATTTGAAAAAGGCATCCCAACGGAAGTTGATGGACAAAAACTTGATCCCGTTGCTATGCTTACGTATCTCAACAAAGTTGCTGGAAGTAATGGCGTAGGAATTGTCGATATGGTCGAGAATAGACTTGTCGGAATGAAGTCTCGTGGCGTATATGAGACGCCAGGTGGAACAGTACTCTATGCTGCCCATCGCGAATTGGAATTAATTACAATTGATCGCGATACTTTGCATTATAAAGATCTTGTGGCACAGCGTTTCGCCGAGCTGGTTTATTTTGGGCAATGGTTTCATCCTTTACGTGAATCGCTCTCAGCGTTTGTTGATAAGACACAGGAGAATGTTACTGGCAAGGTTCGTCTAAAGCTCTATAAGGGAAACTGCATGCCAGCTGGCGTATCTTCTCCATTTTCTCTGTACGATGAAGCCATCGCTACCTTTTCAGAAGATGAAGTCTACGATCAGAAAGATGCCACGGGATTCATTAATTGCTTTGGTTTGCCACTCAAGGTGGTTGCACAGATGAAAAAGAAAAACGGTTGGTTATAATCACAACTTGTATTTGTTCATAGATGAGGAGTGTTGTAATGGGAAAGAAAATGTGGGACGGGCGATTCCAGAAGGAAACGGATCAGGCAGCAAATGACTATAACACCTCCCTGCCGTTTGATTGTCGCATGTATGAACAAGATATTCTTGGAAGTCTGACGCATTGCTACATGCTTGAAAAACAAGGCATCATCAGCAAAGATGATGCGTCGTCTATTGAAAAGGGACTCATTTCCATTCGAAACGACATTGAGTTAGGCAAATTGTGTTTTGATTCAGACGCAGAAGATATTCATATGTTTATTGAAGCGGAACTGACGAATCGGATCGGCGAGGCCGGGAAAAGGCTACACACAGGCAGAAGCCGGAATGACCAGGTTGCACTTGATCTACGGCTCTATTTACTTGATGAGATAAGCGAGATTCGCGCGCTGATTATGAAGCTTCATCATACGCTGATTTGTAAGGCGATGGATAATCTTGCGACAGTAATGCCAGGATATACGCATTTACAGCGCGCGCAACCCATAACGCTTGCTCACCATCTGTGCGCATACATCCAAATGCTTCAAAGAGACGTCACAAGGCTTGACGACTGCAAGGAAAGGATGCGCTTCTCTCCTCTTGGTTCAGGGGCTCTTGCCGGAACGACCTATCCGCTTGACCGCGAATTTGTTGCTGCCAAGCTAAATTTTCGCGGACCAATGATGAACAGTCTTGATGGTGTCAGTGATCGTGATTATGCAATTGAGCTTGCTGGAGCGTTGTCCATTCTTATGATGCATCTCTCACGATTCTCCGAAGAAATTATTCTCTGGTCTAGCCAGGAATTTGCATTTGTTGAGCTAGATGATGCTTACTCAACCGGGTCCTCTATTATGCCACAGAAGAAGAATCCTGATATAGCAGAATTAACGAGGGGCAAGACGGGACGTGTTTATGGTGATCAGATTGCTCTTCTCGTAGTTATGAAAGGATTGCCTCTTGCATACAATAAGGATATGCAAGAAGATAAGGAAGCAATTTTCGACGCGATTGATACTGTAAAAGCAGCACTCGTACCTTTTGAAGGAATGATCCAATCCATGACGATCCGTGCCGACAACATGAAGGAAGCTGCATCCGGAGGCTTCACAAATGCAACAGACTTAGCAGATTATCTTGTGCGAAAAGGTCTTCCTTTCCGTAGCGCACATGAAGTGTCTGGAAAACTCGTTAAGTATTGCATTGATGGGAAAATGTCACTGTCAGATCTTTCGCTAGATGAGTTTCTTTCCTTTTCGCCACTTATTCAGGAAGACGTATATGAGGCAATATCTTTGCTTACATGCGTAAACAACAGAACCTTAATCGGAGGACCAGCACCAGACACTGTACTCGCCGCACTCAATGAGGCAAAACAATTTACGTAATTTCGTTCCCCTAATAAATCAAGAAAGAAGGGAATTAGCATCTGCTAATTCCCTTCTTTGTATCCGCTATTTATTAGTTTTCTTGATCTCCATCCAAATCCGTTGCTTTTTGCATCCAGTCAAACGCTTCTTGCTCTAGCCCCATGGCGCGATAAGCATTCGCTTTGCCATGAACAGCCTCGGAATAGTACGGATCGATTGCAAGTGCTTTGTCATACCAAATAACCGCATCTTCCAACTCAGATTGCGCTAAATAGAGGTTTCCTTTTCCGACGAGTGCACCTGTGTGCTCTGGTTCAATATCGAGCGTCTTCTCAAAATACGAAAGTGATTGCTCGAAATTACTCTGATAGTAATAGACTACGCCTAAACTACAAAGTGCATCCGAGAAATCCGGAGCAATTTCCAAAGCGCGTTGCAGAAGACGCAGACATTCATCGTCATTTCCAGCCATGTGCTGCACATATGCAAGCTCATTTAATGAGATCGGATTCAGTGGTTCTATCTCAAGCGCTCTCGAAAGCCATTTTTTCGCATTTTCATCTGCATTTTCGCGAATTTCAAGCATGCCAAGCAAAACATATGCACCAGCACTCTGCGGATCAATGGAAAGACACTTCTTGCAGTACTGTCGACATTCATCAAGGTATCCACACATGAAATACACATCAGCCAAATCATGAAAAATCTCGGCATCATCCGGAGCAAGCCGAGACACAGAAATTAGACACTGTAGTGCGTCAAGTGTCTTATTTTGCATGATGAGTGCTTTGCTCTTGCCACGATAACCTTCAACTGTCTGCTCAATTTCGAGTGCCTGATTGAAGGAAGAAATAGCATCCTCATACTGTCCGTCATACAATAATGCATATGCGAGTGCTAAATGTGTCAACGAATGCTCCTCACCGCATGACACCGCCATCAAGCCGCTTAATACTGCCTGTGAGTAATTCTCCATCAAAAAATGCAGATTCGATTTAAGGCAATGCGCTTCGTAATCCAGTTCATGCTCGCTAAGTATCAGATCACAAAGCGCAACTGCCGCTGAAAGGTTTCCGTCTCTTCGAAGAAATCTTGCCTTATATAATTTGAACTTATGATTATCGTTATGACGAAGAATGAGCATGTCAACCCATTCGAGACCAATCCGGAAATTCTCATCCGTATCAAGAACCGATAACACCAGTTCTTCGTATTCGAAAGCCTCCGCTTGGTTCCCCTTTTCTGTACAAAAAACTTCCCATTCCTCAGCTAGTAAAATGACTCTTCCAATCTTTTTCTCCTGCAATAGTTTCCGATATCGCACAAGAAAATCAATTCTCGCGATTTCAAGCTGATTGATTCCTCTCTTCTGCGCAATCTTCAAATCACGATCAAATCGATAATTGCGCGGGAGATTGTCTAACGGGATTCGAAGGAATACAAATACGCGCAAGACGCGACACCATTGCTTGGCAAGATAGATGTCCGTCGAACGCATGATATTCTCGGAAATTCTGGATTCTTCAATTTGCCTAATGATTGCGTTTATTTGATCAATATAGTATTGATTATCATGTATATTCTCATGACTATGCATGAATCGGACGTAATCAAACAAGATATTCACAAGTTGATAAGAGAAAGGTTTTCGAGAAACGAACGGACACTTTCCAGAAAGTGAACGGTCAGATTCAAGGTATGACAATGCCAGGGTACATAAACTATCGTCACCATACTGCTTGTTTGTTTTTCCCACGTGCTTAATCGATTCAATGAGTTTCCCAGCAGATTTTGCAAGGAGATAATATCCATAATAAGCATCCTTCGCAATTTCTTGCGGGAATGCAGGTGCATTCTCTCGATGCAAGATGTGTGAAGATAGATCTACAGATTTTATCCATTCGAACGAAGTCATTTCGGTCATTTCATTACTCCTTGGTGATACATGCTAGTTGCGCATGCTATGAATAGGTGCAGGTATTCTTCCTCCACGATGAATGAAATCAGCACAGGAAGCTGGATTAACGCTCATAATGGGTGCTGATCCAAGCAAGCCGCCATATTCAACAAAATCGCCGACACCTTTTCCCGGCATGGGAATAATGCGGACAGCCGTTGTTTTGTTATTGAACGTACCAATAGCCATCTCATCTGCAATAATTCCAGATATGGTTGTTGCAGGTGTATCTCCCGGTATGGCAATCATATCAAGTCCGACAGAACACACACAGGTCATCGCTTCAAGCTTCTCAAGAGTAAGTGCACCTTTAGTCGCTGCTGCAATCATACCTTCATCCTCAGAGACCGGAATAAATGCACCTGATAGACCGCCAACAAACGAAGACGCCATCGTTCCACCTTTTTTAACCGCATCATTTAGCATAGCAAGCGCAGCAGTCGTGCCCCATGCCCCGCAAGATTCAAGTCCGAATTCTTCTAAAATACGAGCGATTGAATCTCCAACGACAGGTGTTGGAGCCAAAGACAAGTCGATTATGCCAAAAGGGACGCCCAAACGCGAGGATGCTTCACGTGCGACAAGCTCGCCAACGCGAGTGATCTTGAATGCTGATTTCTTTATCGTTTCCGCCACCACACCCAAATCTTCGCCGCGTACAGTTTCGAGAGCCGACTTAATAACTCCTGGTCCCGAAATCCCTACGTTTATCACGCATTCAGGCTCGCCAGGTCCAAGAAAAGCTCCCGCCATGAAGGGATTGTCTTCCGGTGCATTCGCAAAAACAACAAGTTTCGCACAACCGATTGCATCGCGGTCTTTTGTCAGTTCTGCTGTCTGCTTAATGATTCTTCCCATGTCACGGACAGCATCCATGTTAATGCCCGAGCGTGAAGTAGCCAGGTTCAAAGAGGAACAGACAAAATCCGTTGTTGCAAGACTCTCTGGTATAGATTCGATAAGATATCGATCACTATCCGTATATCCTTTTTGTACAAGTGCAGAGAAACCGCCGATGAAATTGACACCACAAGCTTTTGCGGCCGCATCCATTGCACGTGCAAAGCATGTATAATCCTTTGTCCCCGACGAAGCGGCAACGATCGAAATTGGCGTAACGGAAATTCTCTTATGAATGATTGGAACACGATATTCTCTGCTGATATCTTCCCCAACCGATACAAGTCTCTCTGCTTGTCTGGTGATCTTATCATAAATGCGCTTACAGGTCTCTTCCGCGCTTGATGTGGCACAATCCATAAGATTGATACCCATCGTTATCGTTCGTACGTCAAGATGCTGTTCCTGAAACATCTGAATGGTTTCAAGGATTTCGAAATCGGTTATCATGTATTACCTCGCTTATGTGTAATGAAAAAAATCAAATTCTGTGCATGGCATTGAATAGTCCTGCATGCTGCAATCGTATAGACAGACCAATTTCTCCACCAAGTACATCAAGAATATCGGCCAATTCCTTGATGGAAATGGTCGACTCGGTCATATCTACAATCATGATCATCGTAAAAATATCTTCCATGATCGTTTGTGTGATGTCTTTAATGTTGACACGCTTTTCTGCAAGTATCGCGCTAACACGGGCAATGATGCCAATCGTATCCTGTCCAACAACAGTTATAACAGCGGTATGGTTGTTCATAGGCTTCATATTATGGTCCTCAATTTCATTAGATTATATACTCTTGACCGATTGCTGCAATCACATATGGCCAATCGCCTAAAGGATTTGCCTCCGCATCAACGTCTAAGTTATTATAATACGGAACTAAGTGAGAAAGAACAACATTTTTTATTTTACATTCACAATAAAGTTGGTGACACTCCGTCGGCGTCATATGAAGCATGACAGGTTTTCGGTATTTCTCAAGACTTCCACAATCCATTATCGCAAGATCTGCCGATTCCATGAGCGGAAATAACGCAGAGCCATACGTTGCATCAGCAGAAAATGAGATAACTTTGTTCTGATAAGCAAGTCGGACTCCATAGCATTCAACTGGGTGAGACGTCCTGAAGAAAGATGCTTCAGCACCAAATAGCGGTAATACTGTCGATGCATTTATATGCCCGACAACTAAATTGCCGTCATGAATGCTTTGAAAAGCTGCTTCCGGTGTTGTGGGAGCAAATAGCGGAATGGCATGAATCTCAATTCCCATCGCCTTATTCATTTGAATTGCATATTTGAGAATTGAAATATCCGCTATATGATCCGCATGAAGATGCGTGAGTATGATTGCATCAATTTGACCAAAATCAATATACTTCTGAAGATTTGCGATCACTCCGCTTCCGCAGTCGATTAGTATGTTTTTACCATTATACTGTAAAAGATATCCCGATGTCGCACCGCCAGGTGCTGGGTATCCTCCAGAACAGCCCAATATAGTAACTTTCATATCTGGGTGGTATCTGTCACCCTTGACAGACACTTCCTCCCTTCCGTATTCGCTACAATTACTACATTCGTTTTGTACATATATTTTACCACAAATCAGTCGGCCATTGTTTTAAGGCATCGATTTGCACATTCTAACCCGTCAATAGCAGATGACATAATACCACCTGCATATCCAGCGCCTTCACCGCACAAAAATATACCTGGCAGAGATAGCGATTGATAATTTGCATCACGAAGGATTCGGATCGGAGAGGAGCTCCTCGTTTCAAATCCTGTCAGAAGACTATCTGGATGCGCAAAATTACTGATTTTCCTCGCAATTTCGGGTATTCCATTACAAATTGTATCCGTAATATACGCAGGCAAATACTCCCGCAAATTTGTATAGGTTACCCCAGGCTTATATGTTGGTTGCACCTCACCACAGGAAATACTGCTTCGATTATGTAGAAAATCTTCCCATCGCTGGCAAGGCGCAAAGCCGTTTTTGCCGCCAGCAAGGAATGCATTCTTCTCAAGTGATTCTTGAAAATACATGCCTGCCAGAACATCCGATTCTCCGAAATCGCGCGCATCGACCGGAACAAGTATTGCGCTATTCGCATTGATCCCCGAACGATCATAATAGCTCATTCCATTTGTTACCGTCTGATTGATCCCTGACGCACTTCCAACTACATACCCGCCAGGACACATGCAAAATGTATATAGCGCTCTTCCATTATTCTGATGAGATACCGCTTTGTACTCGGCAGGCGAAAGCGCAGGATGCGAAGCCATGGCTCCATATTGTGCCGTGTTCATCCATTCCTGAAGATGCTCAATACGAACCCCAACAGAAAAGGGTTTCTGCTGCAAGGAAATACTACGATCCTTTAGCATCCGAAATGTATCTCTTGCACTATGACCAATGGCCAAAATGACATGGCGCGCGGGAAGAAATGTGGCACTTTCTTCTCTGCTCGGATTTGCCGTGTCAACACACATAATCCCCATAAGACTACCCTTATCCAGAACGATGTCCGTCATTTGGGTATTGAAACGAAATTCACCACCCAGTCGGATAATTTCTTCTCGAATCGATTTTACAACCCCTCGCAAGCGGTCCGTACCAATATGTGGATGCGTAAGATAAGCAATTTCTTCTGGAGCTCCCGATGCAATAAACGTTTGCAAAATATAGGCACGATATGGGCTTGATACACCCGTATAGAGTTTCCCATCAGAGAAGGTACCCGCCCCACCTTCTCCAAATTGTACATTTGAGTTTACGTTAAGCTGACCTCCTGAAAAGAATGTTGCCACTGCCTCTTCACGCTGATCAACTTGCGCGCCGCGCTCCAAAATTATCGGGCATAATCCTGCCCTCGCTAGGATGAGAGCAGCAAATATACCAGCTGGTCCAAAGCCAACAACAACGGGAGGCATTTGCTTCATGATAGGATTTGCTAGAAATAACGATACCGGATTATCCGCCGAAATAGGCTCCTTGTCGTATAGCCTGACCAAAAATGTAATGCGTATGGCATTTTTCTTTCTAGCATCAATCGATTTTTTAAGAATTTTGTATTGGTATTTGCTTGAAAACGGAATATGCGCCATGCGAAGTGCTGTCATTAGCAGATCTTTCTCCGAGGAATTGCTGCCTAAATCTGGAAGCTTGATATACTCATCAAGTGTAAGGGATAAAGAAATGTCCTTAACCATGAAGATGCTCCCATACTCTTTTAGCAGAAGATATACCAGCAAGCATGCCCGATGCCCAAGCCCACTGCAAATTGTATCCTCCACAATCGCCATCAATATCCAGTACTTCGCCACAAGCATAAAGATCCGCACACAGCTTGGATTCCATCGTTGACGGATTAAAATCCTGCGTAGAAATCCCCCCTGCGGTTGTCTGAGCAGAAGAAAAACCAAGAGTTCCTGAGACTCGTATCTCTAAGTTCTTCATGTTATTTGCAAAATGGGTAATATCCAGATCCGAAAGCTCCGATACACTACGCACGTGTTTTTTCGGTAGCGAAAAGCGAATGATCCCCATTGCAAGTCGTTTGTGGACTAAGCCAGTCATAAAATCGTCTATTTCCCTTTGTCCGAAAAGTTCACGGCGAATCAATAGCATTGCCAGAAGTACTTCCAAAGAATAAGCCGGCATAAAATCCAAGTAAATTGAACAAACTGCCTTTGGGCATTCATGCAAAGCGCGTGATATATATCCTGATAATTGCAGAATCGGCGGACCCGATAAGCCATATTCTGTAAATAGAATTTCACCGTTTTCTTTGCGAATATATGCATTATCAATATGAAGGGTCGCTTCTCCACGAAATTTATTGCCCGCAAGCGGTTTGCAAAATAGCGTATGAGCCTTCAATTGAACGATCGCAGGAAGCGGCGTAATAAGCTTGTGCTGAAATTTCTGAAGCAGTGCATATCCAGTTCCGTCTGAGCCGGTTGATGGCGCACAAGAACCTCCGCAGGCAACAATCACATTTGATGCATCAAATGTAAGTCCGTCAGACATTTTCAGTCTGAAAGACTTATCCTTCTTCGTAATTCCAATAACATATGAAGACGAATGGAGCGATATTTTCTTCTCTTCAATTGCAAAGCGCAGTGAATCCAAAACAGCAGATGCGTGCAAAGACATGGGATACACTTTTTCACTTTCTTCAACCACGAAGCTCACGCCCAACTTTTCAAAATAGCGCATAACGTTTTCGGGAGAAAATCTCGATAGCGCTCCTTTGGCGAAACGAGCATTTTCTCCATGGTAATGAAAATGATCTGTTGATAAATTTGTGAAGTTGCATCTTCCGTTGCCCGTCAGCAGGATTTTCTTCCCAACACGATCATTTCTTTCGAATATGGCAATCTTTGCCTGATTATATCCCAAGTCATCCAAATGATCTTTCGCTGACAAAGCGGCCGCCATACCCGATGCGCCGCCACCAATCACTGCAATATCATAAAGAATATGACGATCGCTACTCATTCATATCATCCAGAAGCATCAAGCACCGCGCATATTTGCCGCGATTGTCAGGAATTGCACCCGTATGCGCAATAATTTCATCTCCGAGAGCAAGAACGTCTCTCACGTCTCCTTGCTTAAGCTCCACTTCCATCTCGCAGATATGCTCTTTCCTGCTTTTTGCATAGAGAGTTCCGCTATCAAGACATATCTCAATCAGGCTGTCACCAAATCCAACAAGCGATAGCGTTCTCTCAAAACTCGTTCTGCATATTTCTACAAGCTCTTTACCCGTAATTGTATCAAAAGCTTCAATGAGCACTTCAAGCGGATCGCCATCGCTAACAGCACCAACGAGAAATGCCTCAGCATCAAATACAGTCGAATCCGTATCAAAATTCCACTCGTATCTTTGGTGCAGGCCATCTCGACAAGTCCCACCAATCTTGACTGTGTGAATATAATGACTATTCTTCACTTCGCGAATGCGAACACTCGCACCGATTGACCGGAGAAGCTGATCCTTCGTATCGAAATACAACGTGTCGAAAAACATCGTCTTTTCGGAATCGGGAAGAACAATGTCAACAAACCATTCGCGGCTTAAGACATCCATCATTTCCTTTTCGGATTCAAATCGAAGTTTCAATTCTGTTTCCAAAGTCAAATTCCTCCTTATAATGACTTAAATCATATGTTTATTTTGTGTACGCCGTTTTCGGATACAACCACAATCGAATTCTTGTCAAGAAATCCCATACGTAGAACTTCGTCATCAACGGTAATCGTCTTCAGACGTTCATTTGTATCCGCATCAATAATCATAATGGATTGATCGCAACAAACGGCAATCATCTCATATCCT
>JBPOHB010000219.1:0-6849 GCA_052036055.1 Bacillota bacterium
TATCTGGCAGAGTATCGGAAATACGTTGAAGAGACGATTGTATTTGACTCGGTTTATCACATATATATATGCATCATGCGTGACGTGACACAAGACATGCTAGAAAAAGAAAATAAGGAGAAGAGGAGAGAGCAGACGATCATAACGGCTGATCGTGTCGTCGATAAGCAGATGCGTGTCGTTCAGGAGATTGCTTCCCTTCTCGGAGAGACAGCTGCAGAGACAAAAATCGCGCTGACAAAACTGAAGGAGTCGCTGATAGATGAATGATCTTTGCACAGAAGTGGGTATCAGATGCCTAAATAAATATGGCGAACAGCTATGCGGAGATCATGTCGAAATAGAGAACCAAGGAGATGGTTCAACCATACTTGTTTTAGCCGATGGACTGGGAAGCGGGGTGAAAGCCAGCATTCTCTCGACGCTTACCGCAAAAATCATATCTACGATGATGTCTCAGGGACTCAGTCTTGAGGAATGCGTTGCTACGATGGCGGCAACCTTGCCGATTTGTTCGGTTCGCAAGTTGGCATACTCGACATTTTCCATCCTTCACATCGCACATGAAGAGACAGCAGAGATTATTTCGTATGACAATCCCGCCGTTATTTTGTTGCGTGACGGGAAAAGCGTTCCCTATCAGACTGACACGCTTACCATAGATGGGAAAGAGATTATTCGCGCTCACATTTCCATACGGGATGGGGATCTCTTCGCAATCCTCTCAGACGGCGCCATACATGCCGGAGCGGGACTGAGCTACAATCTCGGCTGGAAGCATGAAGACATTGTCACTTTTCTGGAAAATCTTTTTTTCTCAGAGTTTACGGCAAAGACCCTTGCGACAATTTTACTTGACGAATGCAATCGCTTATATGAGAATAAACCAAGTGATGATACGACGGTTTGTATGGTTAAGATTAGAAAACGAGAACCTATGAATCTGATGATCGGTCCGCCGGCAAGCCGCGAAGATTGCACGAAAATGATGTCGCTCTTTTTCGCTAAGCAAGGGAAACATCTGGTCTGTGGTGGCACAACATCAGCCATTGCCGCGGAATATTTAGGGAAGCCGGTCATCTCTACACTGGATTTCCCCGATCCGAACATTCCGCCTATCGCCCGCATTGACGGAGTCGATCTGGTCACAGAAGGCGTCATCACGATTAGCAAAGTTCTGACATACGCGCAAGACTATCTTGCCGACAACAAAACATACGAGCAGTGGTCATTCAAGAAAGACGGTGCCTCGCAAATTGCAAGACTGCTATTTGAAGAAGCGACAGACATAAATTTCTATGTGGGAAAGGCGGTTAACCCGGCGCATCAGAATCCCGAACTACCAATCCATTTTAATGTAAAAATGCAACTGGTTGATCAGCTTGCAAATTGTCTGAAAAACATGGGCAAAAACATTAAGGTCAGCTATTTTTGAAAGAGGAAGAAATGAGAAAATTTGACACAAAGGTTCAGCTACTCAAGTACAAGGTTTTGAAGGAAGTTGCATCACAGGCATTTCAGGATACGCTCCTTGAGAATCTTCTGGATATTCCGCAGAAGCTGGCTCCCGGATCGGAACCCACGATGCGTTGCTGTGTTTACAAGGAACGGGCCATTCTGACCGAGCGCGTGAAGCTCGCGATGGGGGGCGACAAGCAAAATCCGAATGTCATTGAAGTCATTGATATTGCCTGTGATGAGTGCCCTGTCGGTGGCTTCGAAGTATCGGAGGCCTGCCGCGGCTGTATTGCTCACCGATGTGAAGACGTCTGCAAAAAGGGTGCCATCTCATTTGACCATCGGCAGAAGGCGCAAATAGACAAAACAAAATGTGTTGAATGTGGACTTTGTGCAAAGGTATGTCCTTTTAGCGCGATTGCAAACAATAAACGCCCGTGTGAGAATGCATGCAAAGTCAAAGCCATTCAGATGAGTGACACGCGTGCTGCACAAATTAACAATGACAAGTGCATCGAATGCGGTGCATGTGTCTACCAGTGTCCATTTGGCGCCATTGCGGATAAGTCCTATATCTTGGATGTTGTCGATCTCATCAAGAAAAGTGATAATTGCCAGGAGTATCCACTCTATGCTGTCGTTGCCCCCTCCATTGCAAGTCAATTTGTAGGTGAGAAATTGGGGCAGGTCATAAGTGGGATCAAAAAACTGGGTTTCTTCCATGTCGTTGAAGCCGCACTTGGCGCTGATATGGTTGCGTATGCGGAGGCCAAAGAACTGACAGAGAAGGGCTTTCTTATAAGTTCATGTTGCCCCTCGTTTGTCTCGTACATTGACAAACAATTCCCGGCACTTCAGGGAAAAGTCTCGCACAATCTCTCCCCGATGACTACGATTGCAAAATACATCAAAGAAACAAATCCCAAAGCGAAAATAGTCTTTGTCGGGCCTTGCACAGCGAAAAAATCCGAATTCCGAAAGCCCGAGGTTCGTCCATATATTGACAGCGTGATAACTTTTGAAGAATTACAGGCGTTATTTGACAGCCGTGATATTGATATCACAACGCTTGAAGAAGATGTTCTCGAAAATGCATCCTATTTTGGTCGGATATTCGCCCGAAGCGGCGGCCTCACCGAAGCTGTCAGAGAGGCCTTGGCGGAGCAAGAATTATTGGATTTCGAATATAATCCGATTGCCTGTGATGGAATCGAGTCCTGCAAATCCGCTTTGCTTAAGGCAACGAAAGGCGTGCTTCCCGCCAATTTTATCGAGGGAATGGCTTGTACATCTGGTTGTATTGGAGGCGCAGGCTGCTTGACCCATGGTGAGAAGAATCGGCAGGAAGCCGACAAATACGGCAAAGAAGCACTGGAGAATCGAATTGAGAATGCTATTTATCTGCTTCAGCGCGGAGATGATTGATGAGTTGCCTCACGCCGCTTCAGTAAGTATGGATTTCACGTTGATCGGGGTATGCGTCTTCCCCTTGTCAGAATTTTCACGTATAATACGATATTAGCCACACGGTGCTTCGCAACAGAAGGTAAAAGGGAATACGGTGAGAATCCGTATGCAGCCCCCGCTACTGTAATTGGGAGAGGCGTTGCTATTATGCCATTGAGAGGTCGTATCATTTTCTTGCCAAATGCCGGGGAGACGATTCATATTCTTCCGCAAGAAAAGACAGGGCATCTTGAGAAGGCAGCAGCGAATCGCAAACCATAAGTCAGGAAACCTGCCGAGTGAGTATGTTTTGTCTGTTTTCGGAGGGAGAACAGGTCAAAAGGAGTCATAATGAATATCAAGTCAAAATGGATCTCACTACTTTGTGTGATCGCCTTACTGTTCTCATTTTCTGCCTGCGGCACGAATAACGATTCAAGCAAAACAGATTCCACAAATGCGCAAGACACACAAATCACGGATGAACAGACGGGTAAACAGACAAGTTATCCGCTTACCGTAACGGACGCGTATGGTAACGATGTAATCATCACGGAAGAGCCAACACGTATTATTTCCGTAAGCCCATCAATTACGGAGAATCTTTTCGCAATCGATGCAGGGGATCTGCTTGTCGGAAGAACCGATTATTGCGATTATCCGCAAGAAGTCTCGGCAATTACCTCCGTAGGTGCAATTGATTCCCCAAGCATGGAGACAATTGTCGAGCTTGAGCCGGATCTTGTCATCGCATCTTCGATCTTCACAGAAGATTCATATGAGCAAATCACGGATCTTGGCATTCCAGTCGTTATTTTAACAGATGCGACGGATATAGACGGCGTCTACACGATGCTTGAAACACTCGGCGAGATTACGAATCATTCCGAAGAAACAACCGAAGTCATATCACAGATGGTCGCGTCCATTTCTGACACACAGGAAAAGATTACGGGACTTGAGAAGCCTTCTGTCTATTATGTCCTCGGTTACGGAGAATACGGAGATTACACGGCTGGCGGCGATACGTTTGTTGGTAACATAATTGAATTGGCTGGTGGCGATAATATCGCCAAAGATGTATCGGGATGGTCTTATTCACTGGAAAGTCTTATTGAGGCTGATCCAGACATTATCATCTTGCCGGAAGGTATGAAAGCAGATTTTATCGCATCCCCGAATTATTCTTCACTCTCGGCGGTTGTGAACGATCAGGTATATGAGATTGACCAGAATCAGCTTGAGCGACAAGGTGCCAGAAATGCGGATGCCGTTCTTGCGTTAGCAGGCATTTTCTATCCTGATGTTTTTTCGTGATTTGAAAGAGAAGCATATGAGCGGAAGAAGATCCCTAATTATTCATATGAGCTGGCTTATTGCATGCTTACTAGCAGCCATCATTTTTGCTGCATCCATTGGCGCGGCGAAACTCAGTATGGCGGATAGTTTTCGCATCATTTTGTCGGGGATTCCTGGCATGGATCATCTTCTTCACGCGGATCAGATTCGTGACGTCTATTTCCATATTGTCTGGGAGATTCGGATGCCGCGCATTTTGCTTTCCGGACTTGTTGGGGGCTCTTTGGCCTTTGTCGGAGCGACATTTCAAGGTCTATTCCGAAATTCTCTTGCGGACCCGCATATATTAGGTGTGTCCTCCGGCGCGGCAGTCGGAGCGACAATCGCGATGGTGAGTGGAATATCCATTACGTTTCTCGGACTCAGTGCTATTTGTCTTTCTGCTTTTGCCGGAGCGGCGATCACGGCATTTGTTGTGTATCGTCTCTCCTGCATTGGCAATCGATTACCAACCATCCATTTGCTTCTTACCGGCATAGCCGTTGGATCGTTTTTGACCGCAACCATTTCGATTATTATGGCCTGTAACCGCGATCAAATTGAGAAGGTGTATATCTGGACGCTCGGGAGCTTCTCATCGGCAACTATGGTGAAGGTAAAAATCGTGCTGCTATTTGCCGCCTTGATTACAACGATGGTTTTTCTTGAAGCGAGGAAGCTTGATATCATTTCCACGGGAGATGAGACGGCGGAGAGTCTGGGCGTTCACACCGGAAACATGAAGAAACGGTTGATTCTATTTTCCTCTTTACTTGTTGGCGCATGTGTATCCGTCAGCGGCATTATTGGGTTCGTGGGGTTGATCATTCCGCATGGTATGCGATTGCTCAGTGGACCGCGACATGCGCGACTGCTACCGCTTTGTTTTGTTTCGGGAGCCATCTTCATGATTCTTTGTGATGCGATTGCAAGGACCGTTACTGCGCCGACAGAGATTCCTGTTGGCGTAATAACCTCGATTGTTGGCGCGCCATACTTCATCTTTTTGCTTACAAGAAGTAAGAGAAAGCTGGTGGTGTGATGATAAATGACAGGAAGAGCCCTGTCCCGAACAATCTATCCATCAAGGTTTCTTCACTCTCGTGGACTCCCGCGAATACGGAGAAATTGATTCTTGATAACGTGAACTTGACACTTGAACCAGGTCATTTCTACGGTATTCTTGGGGCCAATGGTTCGGGGAAAACTTCGCTGATGCGGCATATTCTTCGCTTCATTCCGTTGCAAGAAGGAGAAATTGAGGTGGGCGGAGTGCCTGTCGCAAAGTATTCTCACGACCAGTATGCTCGCATGATATCCTATGTGCCGCAGAAGACAGTGATAGACGCTTCATACACGGCATATGACATAGTCATGATGGGTCGCTCGCCATATCAGGATCGCTTCGGTTCGATCTCTGAACATGACAGAAATGCTGTGCAGGATGCACTTCAGATGACAACGGCAATAGCCTATGCCGACAGAGAGTATCCATCCTTGTCCGGAGGAGAAGCGCAATGCGTAATACTTGCGAGGGCAATGGCACAAGAGACACCGTGGATGTTCTTAGACGAGCCAGTATCGAGTCTTGATATACGGCATCAGATACGGATCATGCAAAGTCTTGCAAAACTGAACAAAGAAGAAGGAAAAGGAATTGCATGCGTCCTTCATGATATCAATCTTGCATCGGCGTACTGCGACAAGGTGATTCTCATTGTAGACGGCCGCGTGTTAGCTTGTGGTGACACAGAAGATGTACTTCGTGAGGAGCTCCTTGAAGAGACATTTGGAATCGGCTTTTTCGAGGTGCGATCAGAAAAGAGAGCGCATCCTATTTTTGGAGCAGATATAAGAATATAGATGGGTTACCCAACTTACGGGCAGAATTCGTACTCGGATAATCAGCCGATTGCGGGAATTCTGCTGTATTTTATCTGGATCGACTTATTTTCTGCAAATTCTTTGCTGTGCTACATGCAAATTTGTAGAATTATAAAGATAATTCGAGTATTCTATATGAGAGTGATGCGTGAAATCACCCGAGGAGGCATGAAATGAACATTAAAGTTGCGTATTTTTCTAGGACAAAGCATTCTGAGAAGATTGCCGAGGCCTTAGCGGAAGCGCTACATGTTGAAGCGAGGAATCTTGCAAAAAATCCAACGTTTACGAGTGTGGATCTTCTATTTCTGGTCGGTGGCATATACGAGGGGGAGAGCTCGAAAGAGATGTTGGAATGGGTTAAGAAGGTGAAGCCGATTAACGTCCAACGCGTCGCACTTATTACGAATTGTGTGACAATGAAGTATACGCAGAAGGCAGTTGCCATGGCTCTGCGGGATAATTATATTGAGATGCAGGGAGAAGTTGTCGTACAAGGTAGATTTCTGCTGGCGGGCATGGGACATCCGAATGACGACGATATTGATCAGGTCATCACTTTTGCCCAGACAGTGATTGATAAGTTGACGGCTGAACTGCCTGAAGCGTGAAGAGTTTTTGTTTGAATGTGTTGCCGCCTATTCTGTTTATATCAAGGGAAATTTTAAGGGATCAATAAATGCATTGTGTAAAAAACGCATTTTTTTGTTGGCGATTTCCGAC
>JBPOHB010000054.1:0-4184 GCA_052036055.1 Bacillota bacterium
TATAAAAATATTAGAACAACTAGTTCAAGCCCAAGAAATTGTCAAGAGAAATAAAGATTTGGAACAGATTATCCTAATGCTCAGGGTTTACACTAAAAAACAGTTAGGTTTTATCTGTGAAAGTTGAGTAAAATATATATGAAAATAATTTATTACAAACACTATCTAATTGTTCCCATCTCAGCAGTGGCCATAGACGAGCTTGTGGCATTTTCGGTTAAGGAGAAGTTTGATCTTGTCTTTGTCGCACCAGACGATCCGCTGGCTTTAGGACTTGTGGATCGTTTGGAGGAAGCGGGCATTCGTGCATTCGGCCCCCGAGCCAGTGCTGCAATTATCGAGGCATCCAAGTCGTTTTCGAAGAAACTGATGGAAAAACACGCGATTCCCACAGCAAAATGCGGCATTTTCTCCGATGTGCAAAGCGCACTTGCATATCTGGATACGCAGGAAATTCCAGTTGTCATTAAGGCGGATGGGCTTGCACTGGGAAAAGGCGTCATTATCGCTGCAACACGGCAAGAAGCAAGAGAAGCGGTCATTTCTATGCTGGAAAATCAGGCCTTTGGAGATGCCGGCAAGACCGTGGTTATTGAAGAATGTATGACGGGACCAGAACTTACAGTACTTGCTTTTTCCGATGGAGATACCGTTGTACCCATGATTACCTCGCGTGATCACAAACGTGCATTTGATCACGATTTGGGTAAAAATACCGGCGGAATGGGTGCGGTTACTCCGGGTGCAATTCTGACGCAAGAACAAGAGAAAGAGATGTACGACAAGATATTTGTTCCGACGATTCAGGCACTTAAGTTAGAAGGCCGGCCGTTTGTCGGAGTCATCTATTTTGGACTTATGCTGACAAAGACGGGACCGCGTGTAATCGAGTATAACGCGCGTTTCGGGGACCCGGAGGCGCAGGCGGTGTTACCTCGTCTTGAAAACGATTTGATGGAAATTATAGACGCTTGCCTGAACAAGACTCTCGACAAAGTCGATTTCAAATGGAAACCCGGCGCGTCGTGCTGTGTGGTCATGGCTTCTGGCGGGTATCCGGATACCTATGAGAAGGGATTTGAGATTACAGGGATCAAAGACTGTGGATGCTTGGTATTTCATGCCGGGACCACACTGTCAGATGGCAAAATTCTTACAAATGGTGGTCGCGTCCTTTCCGTATATGCCGATGCAACGACACTCGACGAGGCCATTGATCTTGCCTATTCTGGAGTCTCCAAAATTCACTTTGAGAAGATGCAATTCCGAAAAGATATCGGACGAACGCTTATCGGGGGAAACTAATTGAGATACGGTATTTTCGGAGGAACATTTGACCCGTTTCACAAAGGGCATCAATCAACGATTGATGGCTTACTTGAAAGTGGGTTGGTTGACCGCGTATTTGTTATTCCCACGGGTTATCCGCCGCGAAAAGATCTTCATGAAGTATCGCTGTCTCCCTATCGATTCTATATGGTTCAGACGGCACTTAAGGGAATAGCATCATGTGAAGTCTTGCCAATTGAAGTATCTCGTCCCGAACCCTCATATACGGTTCTGACTCTTCAAGCGCTGAAAGAATCCGGACAAATCAAGAAGGATGATGAGATTTATCTGATCTATGGAACGGATATTCTTTTTGAGATCCAAACGTGGTATCATCCGGAAATCATTTTTCGGGAAGCAAAATTGCTTGTAGCTGTTCGCCCCGGGGTTATGAAGCAGAAAACACGCGAGAAGGTCTGCGAAATTGAATCGGAGTATAATACGCATATTACTTTTTTCCCGATCACAGGAAAAGACATATCCTCGCGAGAAATGCGAAGGACACATGATTTTTCTGCAGCGCCTCAGTCTGTGCAGAGATTTATTTCCAAACATAGGTTATACTGTAAAGAGAATCCGCTTTGTATATTGCAAGAAGATACGATGAGTAAAATGCTAAGATGTTGCGCGATGCTCTTTACCGATCTGTCTGAGAAACGCATACTTCATAGTGCAAATGTTGCCGTAGAATGTGTCCGCTTGGCCATCAAGTTTGGCGTAAATCCAGACGAAGCCGCCGTGGCTGGACTTCTGCACGACTCAGCCAAAGAGCTACCGATTGAGCAGCAAATTCGCTTGGCGACCCAATATGCTCCTGGCGAGGTTTTCGCAAGACCGATTCTTCACGCCCCTGCCGGAGCACAATATGCAATAGAGAAGTATAATATTCAGGAAGAGACAATCACAGATGCGATTTTCTATCATACAACGGGCCGAGATAAGATGACGAAGCTTGAGAAGATCGTGTATCTGGCAGACAAAATTGAACCAGCACGCGATTATATGGATTTGGAACCGATTCGGCGACTTGCGGAAACCGATTTGGATGGTGCGGTGACTGCCTGTCTTATTGCCGTTCGCGACAGTATTGTCCGCAAAGGAGACGCTTTCCAATGAGACTCAATGCAGGCACTGTGATGCGCTCAATAGAAGTGTTTTGGCTCGATCAAATATTCGAATAAAGAAGAAACATAAGGAGGCAAAAATGGATTCAAAGGAAATGGCAGAAAAAATCGTTTCAATTCTTGATGAAAAGAAAGCAGTGGATATCGAGATGATTCCGGTGGCTGAAAAGACGGTATTAGCAGATTATTTCGTTATCGCAACGGGCACATCGTCAACGCATATTAAGTCACTTTCGGATGAAGTTGAATTTGTTATGAAGAACGAGCACAAAATTGTTTCTGACCATGTTGAGGGTATGTCAACAGGAAGATGGGTTCTGCTGGATTACAAGGATGTTGTAGTACACATATTCCATCCAGAAGATCGCGCTCATTACAGTCTCGATAAGTTATGGATGACGAAAACGCCCGATTCTGTTATGTCGCAGGAAGAAGAGCCTGAGGATGAAATGGAAGCCGAAGAAGAATAGCATCGAAGAAATCTTTGCAACAAATTAGAAGGTATTGTCGGAAATGCGACAATACCTTTTTGTTTTGGGTGAATTACAATAGTTTTGGTATTTGTACGAAAGGATATTTCTATGGAGCACGCAAAGAAAAATACGATACGTGTAATTCTCGTCATAGTCCTAGGTCTTATTGCGTGTGCAATAAAGCTATGGATATCGATTCATCCGAACAGTGCCGTCAGATATACGCAAGAGGAAGCAGGAATTGCATCAACGGGTATGTCTTCACAAGAAACGACAATTTCAATTTCAGATCAATCACCGAGTGCAAGCGCGGAAGCAACTGCAACATCAACTTTGCCTATATCCGATAAACAAATACCCATATATATTTGCGGTTATGTCATGATGCCGGGAATATACGAAACCATGCCGGGAACGTATCTCTATCAGCTTCTTGATATGGCAGGAGGCCTTCTTCCAGAGGCAGCCGATCAGTATATCAATATGGTACTTATCATCAATGAGCCGTTATCAATATATATACCCTCAGAAGAAGAGGTCGAGCAAATCACATCGGATGAAGAAAGTGACGTATCAGAATATCTGAGGAATGGCCTCGATGAAGGCGTCTGGGGCATCCATGATACGGTGGATGAATCGGGCGTTTCAGATTCGAATACACCTGAAGAAGAGAGAAGAATAAATATTAACACGGCAACGCAAGCCGAGCTTGAGACGCTTCCAGGTGTAGGTGAATCGACGGCTCTTGCCATTATTAAATACCGCGAAGAGAACGGGAATTTCGCGACCGCCGAAGATATCATGAAGGTATCAGGAATCAAAGAAGGGCGCTACGAAGCAATTAAGGATTCGATCGAAGTATAATATACATTTCGTTTGCACGAGAAACTATAAAGGAACAAAATACATGGAGCGGCTTGCAATTTGCGGCTATGAGTATTAGACTTATCACATATATCAAGACGTTGATGGGGACATGTGCTTCAGAAATTGACCGAACAGAGAGAGAAAATCACGATTGGCTGCAAGTTTTCTCACGGATTGTTTTGTCGCGTACCCCCCCTGAGTTGCAAGATGAACGCATGATTGCCAGTATTCTTCGCCGCTGACCGCGTTATCGTCATAATGAAGAGGTCTTCACAAGGAAGACAATTTGGGTGGAACCGTGCTGCTGATGCATCCCATGTAGGTATTACTGCATGGGTTTTTTATTGCCAAAAGGTATATTCGAAGGAGGACGAAAGATGATTGATTTTCA
>JBPOHB010000197.1:0-4377 GCA_052036055.1 Bacillota bacterium
GTGCCTTCTTCGTGGTCATCTCCTTTGGCAGATGCGCCAGAGGCAGCCCTTGTGGGACGCAAAGAAACCATCAAGATGGTAAAAGAAATGATGAATCCGATTGCGCTTATGGATGGCGATAGCCTTCCTGTATCGGCTTTCATAGATAATGCCGATGGTCAGTATGAACTTGGGGCATCTGCATATGAGAAGCGTGGCACGGCGGTTATGGTTCCGGAATGGGACGCTCAGAAATGTATCCAGTGTAATACCTGCTCATTTGTCTGCTCTCACGCGACGATCCGTCCCTTCATGTTAACTGAAGAGGAAGTAAGCGCGGCTCCTGCGAACCTCAAGGTTTCCGACATCAAGCCGAAAGCGGGTGCATACAAGTTCACAATGAGCGTAACACCTCTTGACTGTATGGGCTGTGGCGAGTGTATTACTGTATGTCCTGTCAAGGCAATTACAATGGTACCGCAAGAAACACAGCTTGATCAGCAGCCTGTATTTGATTACCTTGTTGCAAATGTCAGCAAGAAGCCTGGTATGCCTGCAGACACTACCGTTAAGGGATCACAGTTCAATCAGCCTCTCCTTGAATTCTCAGGAAGCTGCGCGGGCTGTGCTGAGACTTCCTATGCGCGCATACTTACACAGCTCTTTGGTGAGCACATGTACATTTCGAACGCGACAGGCTGTTCTTCCATCTGGGGTGGACCTGCAGCAACTTGCCCATACACAGTCAATAAAGACACAAATAGAGGACCGGCATGGGCCAACTCTCTGTTCGAGGATAATGCTGAGCACGGGTTTGGTATGCACCTTGGACAGAAATTCCTTCGCGACCAGGCAATTGACAAGCTGACTGCACTCGTGAATTCAGAAGTTGCTTCTGCCGAGCTCAAAGATGCATATGCCAAGTTCATGGAGACTAAGGAAAGCACCCGAGATAATGCTGCGACGGTAAATGCCGTTGTTGCTGAAATCGAGAAGCTTACAGACTCTGCACTTGCCAAAGAGATTCTTGAGAAGAAACAATATCTTACCAAGAAATCGGTATGGATTCTCGGTGGAGACGGATGGGCCTATGACATTGGATTTGGCGGACTTGACCATGTTCTTGCTGCTGGCGAAAATGTCAATGTCATGGTATTTGATACAGAAATGTACTCAAACACAGGCGGACAGGCATCAAAGGCTTCCAACATTGGCGAGGTTTGCCAGTTTGCGGCATCCGGCAAAGATATCGGGAAGAAGAGCCTTGCTGAAATCGCCATGAGTTACGGCTATGTGTATGTTGCACAGATTGCTTTGGGTGCGAACCCGGCTCAGGCCATCAAAGTTATTGCAGAGGCAGAAGCATACAATGGTCCTTCACTGATTATCGGATATGCACCCTGCGAGCTTCACGGTGTTAAAGGCGGCATGAACCACTGTCAGGATGAGATGAAATCGGCAGTTAAGTCTGGATACTGGAACTTGTTCTCCTTCAATCCTGCTCTCAAAGCAGAGGGGAAGAATCCGTTCACGCTTACTTCGAAGCCTGGCGACGGGACGTATCAAGCTTTCCTTGGAAACGAGACGCGTTACACGAGTCTAACCCGCGCTTTCCCGGATCGTGCGACGAAACTCTTTGCAGAGTCTGAGAAGGCTGCGGCAGAGCGGTATGAGCACCTTCTTCGCTTGGTTGAACTGTACAAGTGATGACGGATTGCAGATAGACTAAAACAGATAAAAGCTAGAGAAACAGGCGTTCTATGAGAGTAGGACGCCTGTTTTGTTTTTCGCTCACAGGAAAAAAATGAGACAAAATACCTCGCTGTCTGATCGGTTTCTGTCATCATTTGTGCATAATTCGTATGCTATAATTAATTAGGTTTCGCTGTAATCATTGAGGAATCAACCACTTTCCATCTCGAAATGGAGCAAAAAGGAGCACATAAATATGGCACACGAATGCAAAAAACAGACAATGGACGGAAATACGGCAGCAGCGTATTCTTCGTATGCGTTTACCGAAGTTGCAGGCATTTTCCCAATCACACCTTCGTCACCCATGGCCGATTATACGGATCAGTGGGCTGAACAAGGGAAGAAGAATATATTTGGGCAGACCGTAAATGTGATAGAAATGCAGTCTGAAGGGGGTGCGGCAGGCGTCGTACATGGGTCTCTTGCGACGGGTGCAATTACAACAACATATACTGCCTCACAGGGGCTTCTTCTTATGATTCCCAACATGTATAAGATATCCGGCGAGTTACTTCCGTGCGTTTTTCATGTGTCCGCTAGAGCCCTTGCTGCTCACGCGCTCAGTATTTTCGGAGATCACGCGGACGTCATGGCATGCAGGCAGACAGGATTTGCAATGCTTTGTTCAAACAGTGTTCAGGAGGTAGCCGATCTTGCGGCTGTCGCCCATCTCGCGGCAATCAGAGGAAGAGTACCCTTCCTGCATTTTTTTGACGGGTTTCGGACATCTCACGAAATCCAGAAAATTGAGACAATCGACTATGCAGATTTTGCAGAGCTTGTGGATTATGAAGCGATTGCGGCCTTTCGGAAGCATGCACTTTCTCCGAATCACCCGACATTGCGGGGCACGGCGCAGAATCCGGACATCTATTTCCAGGCAAGGGAAGCGGCGAATCCGTTCTATCTTGCGCTTCCGGGAATTGTCTCATACTATATGGATAAGATTAATGAGATTCGTGGCACAGACTATAAGCTATTCAATTATTACGGCGCACCTGACGCGGATCGCGTGATCGTATCGATGGGGTCTGTTGACGAGGTGATCGAAGAAACCGTCGACTACCTGCGAGCCAAAGGAGAACGGGTCGGACTCCTCAAGGTTCGCCTGTATCGACCTTTTTGCGTAGATAAGTTTCTTTCCGAACTCCCGTCAACGGTCACTTCTATGGCGGTTTTAGATCGCACGAAGGAGCCGGGATCTCACGGAGAACCGTTATTCCTGGATATTTGTGCCGCATATGCCGGCGTATGCGGAGCACCCCGCATTATTGGCGGACGATATGGACTTGGCTCAAAGGATACGACTCCAGATCATATTCTTTCTGTTTTTAAGGAGCTTGCAAAGGACGCACCGAAGCGTCAGTTTACGCTTTCTATTCATGATGATGTGACCAATCTGTCCCTTGATACGGATGAATCAATTGATGTTGCATCCGCGGATACTTTTGCGGCTCGTTTCTGGGGACTTGGCGCCGATGGGACCGTTGGTGCGAACAAAAATTCAATCAAGATCATCGGAGACCATACGGATATGTATGCGCAAGCGTATTTCTCATATGACTCAAAGAAATCCGGAGGGGTCACAATTTCAGACCTTCGCTTCGGAAAGACGCCTATCCGTTCAACTTATCTGGTGAACAAGGCGGATTTTGTTGCTTGTCACAATCAATCGTATGTCGACAAGTATGATATGCTTTCTGTTCTTAAGCCGGGCGGGATTTTTCTGCTCAACACGTCTTGGAAAGGCGAAGAACTTGAACAGCGTTTACCGGGGCGCGTTAAGCGATATATTGCAAATAATGGGATTCGGTTTTATACCATTGATGCGGTCGAAAAGGCGATTGAAATTGGATTAGGCGGCCGTATCAACACGATTTGCCAAGCTGCATTTTTTAAGCTCGCAGGTATTATCCCGGAAGAGAAGGCGACTGCGTACATGAAAGAGGCAGCATATAAATCATATGGCAAAAAGGGCGATGATATTGTAGGCATGAATTATGCGGCAATTGACGCAGGCATGGAGTCATCAATCGAGATACGTATCCCCGAGGCGTGGAAAACCGCAGAAGATTCGCACACACAAAACACATATGCGCCAGACTTTGTCCGCGAAGTCTGTGATGTGATGAATGCACAGGAGGGCGACAAGCTCCCTGTTTCCGCATTTGTCGGACGCGAAGACGGTACTTTCCCGCAAGGGACATCACAGTACGAGAAACGAGGCATTGCTGTATCGATTCCGATCTGGGACAGCTCGAAGTGCATTCAGTGTAACCAATGCTCTTTGGTTTGCCCGCACGCGGCCATTCGTCCGTTTCTTTTAACAGAGGCAGAAGCAGCGAAGGCAGAATGCAAAACGAAGACAGGCATGAAGGGATACGAACAATATGCGTATCGAATCCAAGTCTCTGCGCTGGACTGTACGGGGTGCGCGACATGTGCATCCGTATGTCCCGCGAAGGAGAAGGCTCTCTCCATGCGTCCACTTCAAGATCATATGGACGAAGCGGACAATTGGGCATATGTTTCTGGTCTTCCTGTGAAAGCAAATCCGGCCGATAAGAAGACCATCAAAGGGAGTCAATTCGAGAAGCCACTTTTCGAATTTTCCGGCGCATGCGCGGGCTGTGGCGAGACGGC
>JBPOHB010000286.1:0-16804 GCA_052036055.1 Bacillota bacterium
GCGGTCATGTATCGGGATTCTTTTGCCAATGCACTTATCCCGATGATGTCCAATGCATTTTCAACAATTACGTATTCGCGCGCGATCCCCTATGACTTCTCACTTGTTACCGAGGAGACAGATGTTGTTATTTTCGAAATCGTTGAAAGGAACCTGCGTAATATTCTTCTGCAGGCTCCGAAGATGCCTGCGTATGAAGTGGATCTTTCTGGGCAGTCATTGACATGTGACGAAATGGATATTGTGGCGGTCAAATCGGTTGATGGAACCTATGTTGACTTGGCGGGAATTGCACAGCCGTCTGACTATGACAGCAACACCAATTACGATATATACATACGGCTTGTCTCCGATGATGCTACCTATACTTTCGTCTCATTTCCAATCCTTGAGGATGTAGGCCTGTGTGATGATCCGAATCTGGCAAATGCCGCTTTCTCCCTCCGAATCGATACGGCAACCCTCATGCCAGGTGACTATCATTTATGCGTTGTCATGGGTGATGGCACTTCATATTATCTAAGTCAGACCCAGACGGATGTCCTTGTTCAAGTTGCAGACTGAGCCTTGTCTGATTGTTTGTAAGTCAATCGTTGGAAAGAATAACCATAAGCACTTCTTTCATCTCATGATCGGTTCTTGTGTAGCTCTTATTATTTGTGTCGGAAAAATGCCACCACTCACTGTTAATGGTGGAGAAGCCGCAGCTTGTCATAACTTCTGCCATGTATTCCATATTGGCTCTTGCCGTGTCCGTCATGCCCTCATAATCGCGGTTGGATGTCTCGTTAAGCGTGTGGATGGCGGATGGCATCTCGAGAGGGATTCCATTTGCATCAAGGAGTGACATATCAACTGCGGCACCACGATTATGAACCGAACCGTTCGTAAGTCCTGCCACGTACGTACCATCTTTGTACTTGTTGTATAGCGCAACGGTAACACTATATGGGCGATAGGCGTCATATAAGATGATCGTGTATCCGTCTGCTGCAAAAATTGCTTGCGCCTGCTTCAGTTTTTCAAGAGTGCCTTGTTGCAAAAGGCATACTTGTCCGCCATATACATTTTCGCCAAGAAAATTGTCGTCGTGCGATAGCATCATATCAATTGCGATGCCATCGGAAAAATAGTCGACATCAACAAGTGAATCCACGGTTACTTGTGGCAGGAGGTAGGCGCCGCTCGTAATCTCTATGGCACCCTCTTCTGAATAGATCGTTCCACTTGTAACTGTCACCGTCGAGTTGTCAAGAAAGGTCCCTTCAAAGGAAATAATCGTGTTATCTTGGGCAATGACTTTGTTATATGAATCTGCAAACAGAGAGGTCAGCGATGAGACGCCAGATTCAGATGTGTACAGAGATCCGGGATCAGCAGGCGCATCAAGCAATATACCCGTAGCCGATGTAACCAAACCAGCAGAAACGGAAATGGTAACGGGAGCGGGGGTAGACGTAGGGGCCTGCGAAACGTCCGTACCGAGCTCGTCTGATACAGGAGTAACAGATGGATCGGGTGTCGGCGCCGCGGACAAGACGCTTCCGTCCGGATTATACTGTTGAATATAGGGGAGTGCAGGCGCTGTAATGGTTCCTTCTTCTATAACAAGTCCGGCATTTGCACGAAGGAGTGTTCCGTCTGACAAATAGATGTCAAGGCAAGGCGATACAGCGCCTGTTTCGGGATCGAGAAAGGTTGAATTCTTAATTACGAGTTGGTTGTCAAAAGAAACGGATGTCGATGAGAACGATATGGTTCGCGGCACGATATAGCAGGAGTCATGTATGGGCGGCATCGTGTCACTTTGGTGAATTGTGAGATATTTTGTCTCAAAATAGCCGACGTGATCTTCGTCATAGAGGACCTGACACCAGGTCTCGTCTTGACTTAACACAAGAAAATCAATATCTAATACGGCAGCGCCGACAATGCCAGAAGAGGAGGAAGCTTCCTCGTGCGCGTATACGTACTCATCCTGAAGAGAGGAAATGGTAGCGACGGTATACGTAACAGGTGTCGGAGCCGGTGTAGATGATGGCTGAACAGAGACAGTTGTCATTGAATCGGCGGGGGTATCGGAGGCATGATGACACGCAACCGTGCATAGCGCGGTCAGAAGGACGCAGGAGAGCAAAATAACAGTGCGGATTCTTCTCATTGCCGTACCCCCAAGATTAAGCTTTTGCGCAGCGAGAATATTATAGATATATAGTAACACTGCGCATTTTATATCACAACCGGTTACGCTTTTGACACTTTTCGTAAATACGCCAGTAAAAACGAAAGAAGCAAGTGTAAATTCTTTCTATCATGTACAATTGACAGTAGGTTTTCTAGTGTTTAGAATGATAGCGTATTCGTCAGGAACGGCGCGAAGTTTTGTGTGTGCCGATCCTTTTTTCATTTCAAATGGATTGAAGTGAATAGAAAGCGGGGGATCTTTTTTGCCGGAGAAGCTGCACGAAGAATGTGGAGTATTTGGGATTTTTGACAGAAATCAACTCACGCTGGCCCCGCTGGTTTACTATGGGCTATTCTCGCTACAGCATCGCGGTCAGGAAAGCTGCGGAATTGCCATGAATGATGACGGCTTCATTCGATGTCACAAATCGATGGGTCTTGTCAGTGAAGTATTTAAACCAGATATAATCAAGAGTTTATCAGGAACCATCGCAATCGGACACGTGCGTTATTCCACGACGGGTGGAAGCGTATATGAGAATGCGCAGCCATTGGTTACGCAATATGTTAAAGGGACTCTTTCCATCGCCCACAACGGCAATTTGACCAATACCGTCAAGCTGCGCCAGGATCTTGAGGAGTCAGGCGCTATTTTCCAGACAACAACGGATTCCGAAGTTATTGCATACCAACTGGCGCGGGAGCGCGTGAAAACACACTCGATTGAAGATGCGGTTTCAGAGACGATGCGGATCATCGAAGGTGCATTTGCACTTCTCGTTATGAGCCCGAGAAAACTCATTGCGGCACGGGATCCATATGGACTGAAACCATTATGCATTGGCAGGATTGAGGATTCATACGTTTTTGCATCGGAGACCTGCGCACTTGATGCGTGTGGTGCAACATATGTGCGCGATGTCTTGCCAGGGGAGATCGTTATCTGTGATGAGAAGGGACTTCGTTCGATCACCGATCATTGCCATGGCGGTTCGAGCAAATGTATATTTGAATATATCTATTTTGCAAGACCCGATAGTTTTCTTGATGGAATCAGTGTATATGAGGCGCGCATACAGGCAGGGCGTCTTCTTGCCAGACAATATCCTGTGGAAGCGGATGTCGTCATCGGCGTTCCGGAATCAGGACTAGATGCTGCGAGCGGGTACAGCCTTGAATCGGGCATCTCGCTTGTCCGTGGCTTTGTGAAAAACAACTATATTGGACGTACTTTTATTAAGCCGGATCAATCTCAGCGGCAAGAGGCCGTTACGATTAAGCTAAACCCGATCCGTTCCTCTGTTGAAGGGAAACGCGTGGTCATGATAGATGATTCGATCGTCAGAGGCACGACGATCGCGAAAATTGTTACGATGCTTAAGGCCTGTGGCGCGAAAGAAGTGCATGTACGTATAAGCGCGCCGCCGTTTCTTTACCCTTGCTATTATGGTACAGACGTTCCCTCGGGGGACCGCCTGATTGCAAGAAAACACACGATTCCTCAGATATGCGAGCTCATCGGGGCAGATTCTCTGGGATATCTGCGGGCCGATAGTCTGGATGAAATGATATCAGAACCGGGACACCATTTCTGCGACGCCTGTTTTACCGGACATTATCCGAATGCGATGACAGGAATCAACACGGGCGGAAACGGCAAAGAAGACTTGTCACAGGAATTCTGCCAAGGGCTTGCTGCCCAGTAAGGACTTGTCATGCGACTATCATTTTCCCATTCCCAAGATACCCCAAGTGACCGCGCACCAACCATTGTCTATTCGGATAATGATGTGGTGGTGGCCTGCAAACCTTCCGGAATGCCGACACAAGAAGACCCGACACAGACGCTCGATTTGCTTTCAGCAACCGCTTCAATAATGGAGACGGAAGGCGTGGCAATGGAGAGGCCGCTAAAACTTGTGAATCGTTTAGATCGACCGGTGGGCGGACTGGTGCTCATGACTTGCTCGGCGCGCGCCGAGAAGTGGTTTGCTGCAGGAAATCAGGAGCATCATCTTGTCAAGAATTATGATGCCATCGTTTGCGGACAAATGGCGGCGACATCGGGCGAACTGACTGACTATCTCCTCAAAAACGCAAAGGACAATACCTCGCGAGTTGTCGCAAAAGACACGCCAAAAGCAAAGAGGGCTTGTCTTTTCTACGAAGTACGAAGCATTTTCGAAGGACCAGACAGGCAAAAATATTCATGGCTCAAAATCCGTTTGCTGACGGGTCGCCATCACCAGATTCGTGTCCAACTTGCTCATGCAGGTTGCCCGATTCTCGGTGACACGAAGTATAACGCTGGCGGTGTAAAAAAAGAGGGCTGGAACTATATTGCGCTATTTGCATCACAGATTTCCTTTTTCCCGCCGAAATCAATCGTACAGAAGTTTTTCGAGGTGGATTTTCAAGCGGCAGAGCCAGAGGCTTTTGCTAAGTTGATTTTGCAAAACAAGTTGCAAGCGGAATCCAAGGAGGACGGTATATGATTCGGGCTGTCATTTTTGATATGGATGGGGTTCTTCTTGATAGTGAGCCGCTTCATGAGAAGACGCACCAGATGATTCTGAGACGATATGGAATTGAGCTATCAGATGCCGAACTGGCTTCGTTCGTTGGGCGAACAAGCGAGACATTATGGAAGGCGATGAAGGATCGATTCTCGATCGATGCGACAATCGAAGATCTTGCTGAACAGCAGTGGGACAAAATTACGAAGCTGCTTCCTTGTTCTGGAATCGAAGGATCGCAAGGGCTATGTGAATTACTTACCTATCTTTCCGAACAGAACATAAGCATTTCGGTTGCGTCTTCTTCAAAGAAAACATTTGTTGAGGCGGTATTTGACCACCTCAATCTCTGGCGTTTTTTGGAGGCATATACGTGCGGCGAAGAGGCAAAAGCCGGGAAACCTGCGCCTGATATATACCTTCTTGCCGCGAAGAAGATCGGTGTATCCCCTTCGGAATGTTTGGTCGTTGAAGACTCGACGGCGGGAGTGGCGGCCGGGAAAGCTGCCAAAATGTTCACCGTCGGATACGATAACCCGACATCAATCGGCCAGGATGTATCCGATGCAGATACAGTCGTCACGTCACTTTTGGATGTTATTCCGATTATCAAAATCAAAGCGATGAAGAGATATGAATGGATTGACGAATAAAAGGAAGCGACTGTACACACCTTTGCACATAAGAAATACGCCGAAAAACGAAGAATAATTGAGAAAAGACGCAAATTTCAAAGTTTTTTTGTAAGAGCGCTTGACAGATGAATTTACCGCCGCTATTATTATGAAGCGCGTCTGTCAAGCAGATGCGGTTTTATGTGTATTTACGTAACAGGAGGTAAGATTCTATTATGAAGACGTATGTTGCTAAACCATCCGAAATCGAGAGAAAATGGTACGTCGTCGATGCTGACGGTCAGACACTTGGTCGTCTTGCAAGCGAGGTTGCTAAGGTTCTTCGCGGCAAGAACAAGCCGACATATACACCTTTCGAAGACACAGGGGATTTTGTTATTGTAATCAATGCTGACAAGATCGTTCTCACAGGCAAGAAGCTCGACCAGAAGTTCTACCGCTATCACACAGGTTATTTAGGTGGACTCAAGGAGACAAGTTATCGCAAGTTGATGGAGACGAAACCAACAAAAGCTTTCGAAGTTGCTATCAAGGGCATGCTTCCGAAGAATGCGATGGGTCGCCAGATGTACAAGAAGCTGAAAGTATATGCAGGCCCAGAGCATGAGCAGGCAGCACAGAAGCCCGAAGTACTGACTTTTAATCTATAAGAGAGGGAGGATTACGTAATATGGTTAAGAAAACTGCAACAAAGGTTTATTTCTATGGTACAGGTCGCCGTAAGAACGCAGTAGCCTGCGTGCGCATCATCCCGGGAACGGGTGTTATTACGATTAACGAGAAAGATATTGATACATATTTCGGACTTGAGACACTCAAGCTCATCGTTCGTCAGCCACTCGTCGCAACCGCGACAGAAGGCAAATTCGATATCATTTGCAAGGCAGTTGGCGGTGGCATATCTGGTCAGGCCGGAGCCATCCGTCACGGTATTTCTCGTGCGCTGCTTAAGGCAGACGAGGAAGCATACAGAGCTATTCTTAAGAAGGCAGGTTTCCTTACTCGTGATGCACGTATGAAGGAAAGAAAGAAGCCGGGACTTAAGAAGGCAAGAAAAGCATCTCAGTTCTCCAAGCGTTAATCGCAGCGAGAATACGCAGGCTTTTCGGTTTTCGGATATTCTGTCCGATTCATGGCTTTCGATTGATCGGTCAGATACAGTAATAGCGGAATCGCGGCGCATTTGCCCTTTGTATAAAGGCGGTGCGCCGTGTTTGCTTTTTTCCAGAAAGTGGGGCATAGAGATGTTAACCATTATTCATGCAAGAATTGTAACGATGGATGAGAAGGGGATCATTGAAGACGGCTATATCCAGATAGAGGGAAGTCAGATTCAGAGCCTTGGCAATATAGAAGAATATATTTCGGCTAGTAGTGATACGGGAGACATGGTTTTCGATGCAGGTGGTGCGTGGATTCTACCCGGATTTATTGACGCGCACTCCCATCTGGGTCTTTTTGATGACAGTCTTGATTTCGAAGGAAACGATGGCAACGAAGACTCAGATCCGGTTACTCCGCAGCTTCGTGCTCTTGATGGCATTCATTCCGGTGACATATGTTTCCGAGAGGCATATGAAGCGGGAGTATCTGTCGTTATGACGGGTCCGGGAAGTGGCAACGTCCTTGGAGGTCAATTCGCACTGGTGAGAACCTATGAGAGAACCGTCGACCGCGCAGTCATATGCGAACCTTGCGCGCAGAAGGTTGCGCTCGGCGAGAATCCGAAGCGCGTATACGGGAAAGAAAGCAAAGCGCCAGCAACACGTATGGGAACAGCAAGTCTCTTGCGGGATACATTATACAGAGCAGCGGAATACCGGGATAAGTGGAACGAGTATCAATTGAAAATGGATGCGTTCCTGGCAAGCGAAACGAACACAGCGGATGAGATCCTTGACCGCCCCGATCGTCCTGATTATGATATGCAGATGGATTCGATGCTGGCTGTTTTGTCGGGAGAATTGCCCCTAAAGATTCATGCGCACAGACAAGACGACATTCTGACTGCTGTGCGACTCTGCAACGAATTCGGACTTGCATATACGCTAGATCACTGTACGGAAGGCCATCTGATCGCAGATGTTTTGCGAGATGAATATGTAGCAGGGCAAAAAGAAGGCCGTGGCACGGGTAACCGAATCGTCAAAGGCGGGAAGCTTATTGGCATTATTGTCGGACCGATTATCGGTGATCGCTCAAAACCTGAACTTTCGGCTCATACTCTTCGGACAGCCGGCGTTCTGAGCCATGAGGGTATCCCGATAGCTATTATGACGGATCACCCCAGCGTTCCGCAGCAGTATTTATCCTTGTCGGCGGCACTTGCCGTACGTGGAGGAATGAATTACGATGAGGCCATATCAGCAATAACGATTACGGCTGCAAAGCTTTGCGGCATTTCTGATCAATATGGCAGTCTAGCACCAGGGAAGAGAGCCGATCTGACGCTATTCTCTGGAGATCCTCTTGAATATCGATCAACTGTCATCGCGTTTGTCGGTGGTGGTGTGGTCAAATACGATCCAAGTGGTCGAATAAGTGACACAGCCGAAAGGAAATAATCATGCCTGAAATGACGGTTTTCTCGCACAGGTCATCTGCGACAGAAGAAATCGGACGAGTATTGTCAAAAATATTGCGTCCGGGAGATATCCTCGCCCTTGACGGAGACCTTGGTGCAGGCAAAACCGTGCTGACGCGCGGGATTGCTATGGGGCTTGGGCTCACATCACCTGTTGCGAGCCCGACATTTATGCTTGTTTCCGAACACAAAGCGCAAGAGAAGAACCAATACTCGCTGTACCATTTTGATGTGTACAGGCTGCGTGACGGAGATGATTTCTGTGATGCAGGACTTGAGGAGTATTTTTCCCTTGGCGGCATTTGTGTTATTGAATGGGGAGAAGTCATACATGACGTACTATCATCTTCTGCCCTACATATGAATTTGAAGGGGACGGGAGATACGCGGGAAATAACTTTTTCGTTTCCTGAGGAAAGGTCACACGATTTGGCGGTTCTTTCCGAAGAACTTGCGCATGTGCCAGACATATCGTTTGAAGGTGAGAATAAAGATGCTGATACTTGCTTGTGATACAACAAATCATGCCTGCTCGGTCTGCTTATCTGAGGACAAGCGGGTCATTGCAGAAAGCTATCTGATGCTTGGGCTTACCCATTCACAGACCTTCATGCCCATGCTACATGAGCTAATGAAGCGAAGTGGTTATGCATATAAGGATCTTGACGCGTTTGCCTGTACAGTCGGCCCCGGCTCGTTTACCGGCATACGAATTGGTGTTAGTGCATGCAAGGTTATGGCCATGGTGGCCAAGAAGCCAGCCATTCCCGTCTCCAGTCTGTGTGCACTTGCATATCCTCTCTTTTCTCACAAAGACACAATCATTGCACCGATGATTGACGCGCGAAATGAGCGCGTATTCTCCGCCGCGTACTACAACGGTATTGAGGTGATTAAGGAAGCGGCTCGTACGATCGATGAGTTTGTCATGATCTGTGACGGTTGGCGCGATCTTCACGCGCAAGACAGTCGGATTCTCACGTGTGGAAATGCAGGTCATATGTATGGGACGGCGGACGTGAAAATCCATCGTGAAGACGTTCTTCCTCGTACGGATTGCGCAGAAATACGCGCACAATTTGTCGCAGCCATTGCCTGTGAAACCGCCGAGCATTCTCTACTTTTTGAACAGACTTCGCTGTCCGCAACCACTTCCACGCCCCCGCTATTTGATTCTTTCCCACCTCGCGATCTCACGCCGTGCTATTTAGCCAAGACGAGCGCCGAACGTGCACTCGAAAAGAAGAAAGACGAGAAGGATGCTTGACTTTGCAATGGAAAAAGCAAGCCCCGCGGATGCAAGCCTGCTCTATGAACTAGAGACAAGCTGCTTCACGTTACCGTGGAGTCAGCAGTCGCTTTCACTTCTGCTCGAGCAAGAAGAACGTGGATTCTGTCTGAAAGCGTCGCCGTGTGACGGATCGTCCCGGATTCTCGGATACGTGGGTTTTCTCTTTGTACTAGACGAAGGAGAAATAACAAAAATAGCTGTCGCCCCAGCTTCTCGGAAGCAGGGCATCGGATCTGCATTACTTCATCAACTGATTTCTCTCGCAGCGGCTCAGGGAATTTCCGCCATTCACCTTGAGGTATCCACGAACAACAAGACAGCTATTTCTCTCTACGAGAAGAACGGGTTTCGCATCGTCGGCAAACGCAAAAATTATTATGCGGATACGGGGGAAGATGCGATGATTATGACCAAAGAAATCTGAATGAGCCATCTGTTTCATGCACCGCGGAGACAAGAAGCACAAGAAAAACATACAACTCACCCTCATATACGCAACATATATCCGAAATTCTTCGGATTCCACCTATCAAGGTTGACATAAACAAATGCAATCCATATACTGATTTCATAGATTTCCCTATGATCATAAGCTCCAAGGAGGGTGTACAATGGTTTCTCAAACCGTGATTTTTCAATGTGATGACGCGCTTCAGATGAAGGCAGTCGCCGTTCTGATTCAGAAGGCTTCGGCATTTAGAAGCAGTGTCTATCTGAGCAGAAGCGGACGCCGCGCAAACGCGAAGAGTCTGTTGGGTGTTATGTCGCTTGGAATTGAAAACAATGCAGAAATAGAGATCACCGCAGATGGCGAGGATCAACAATCTGCACTTGATACTCTCGTGAAATATTTGGAGAATCCTGGTGCGCTATGACGTCGGACAACGATTTCGTATTTGATGCCCGTTTGGATATTGTACCAACGAGCCCGGGTGTGTACTTGATGAAAGACACCTCGGGTTCTGTTATTTATGTTGGAAAAGCCAAGAACCTTCGGAATCGACTTCGCAGCTATTTTTGCAAGAATCCAGTTGGTAACGAGAAAGTTCTGGCGATGATTTCTCACATAGTCGATTTCGAGTACATTGTCGTCAAAAACGAATTGGAGGCACTTCTTCTCGAATCCAATCTGATCAAAAGATACCAGCCTCACTACAATATTCTTCTTCGTGATGATAAAGGTTTTCCGTATGTCTGTATCACGATGCAGGAGGAATATCCGCGCATTCTCAAAGTCTTTCGCGTGGGAATGGAGAAGGAACAGGGAGCTCGTTACTTCGGGCCCTTCCTTGGGGGCGACTTGTTTAGTGCACTTGCAACACTTCGGGAGATTTTTCCGACAAAGAGCTGCCGAAGAGTTCTTCCTCGGGATGTCGGAAAAGAGAGGCCTTGTCTTGATTATCATATCGGGCGATGTGTCGGCCCATGCAGAGGCGATGTGTCTGCAGCGGAATACCGCGCGGTTATGGAAAATATCTGCCGATTTTTCGAAGGGAAATATGATGGTTTGCAGAAGGAATTAAGCGAGAAAATGCTTGCTGCCTCGGAGAAGGAAGATTTCGAAAATGCCGTAATTTACCGCGATCGACTTCGTTCGCTTCAGAAGTTGATGGAATCGCAGAAAGTATCCCTTCCGAAAGAATCAGATCTGGATGTGATCGGTCTTGCCAGAGATGCTGGCGAAGTGTGTATCCGCATACTTGAAATTCGTGCGGGAAGAATTATAGGAACGCTCACGTTCTTTCTGCCGGATCATGCAGAAGAAAATGATGAGATATTATCTGCCTTCATTATGCTGCATTATCCAGATGCTGCATCCATCCCACCTGAGATACTAACGCAGGCGATTCCACAAGATGAAGATGCCCTGACAGACTATTTACATTCTCTGTCGGGACACAAGACTTTCATTCGTACACCGCAGCGCGGAGACGGGTTGCGGCTGTTAAAAATGGCGGAGAATAATGCGGCAGAAGCACTGACACGCCGAATTCTTCGCATTGGTGATTCGGAAAGATCTCTTCAAGCGGCGCTACAGAACCTTGCCAAGAAAGTCGGCCTTCTTTCCTCTCCTGAGCGAATTGAGGCATACGATATCTCCAATCTGGGAGCCGATGACCAATGCGGAGGCATGGTTGTTTTCAAAAGCGGGCGCCCCGACCGCGCGGGGTATCGACTTTTCCGAATTAAGCGCAAAGAAGGGCAAGATGACTATGCCGCCATGCGCGAGGTACTTTGCCGCCGATTTTTACATGCCGACGATGCGAATTTTGCAAAGCTTCCCGATCTGATTTTAATGGACGGCGGAGTTGCCCATGTCGCACTGGCACAGGGTGTTCTGCGTGAACTTAACATTACGAATCCTCCGCTTGTAGCTGGTATGGTTAAGGACAAGAAACACAGGACAAGAGGTCTGGTGCTTCCAGACGGCGAAATTCTCGAACTAACGGAAAACGCATCACATACAGATGACTCTATGGTTTTGCTTCGTCTGTTGACGGCCATTCAAAATGAAGTACATCGTTTTGCAATCACATACCAGCGAAAACTTTCCAAGAAGCGGAATCTGTCTTTCCGGTTGGAAACCATAGAAGGAATCGGGCCGGCTAAACGCAGAGCGTTACTTGCACATTTTGGAACGATCGGAAAGGTCTCGGGGGCATCGGTAGAGGAACTTTGTGCTGCGCCAACCATTTCACAGGCAAATGCCCAAGCGATTTACAACCATTTTCATGCAAAGACGGAGGGGTAACGATGGCAATTTTCACCATTGCAGATTTGCATCTATCTTTGGGTACTTCAAAGCCCATGGATATTTTCGGCGCGCAATGGGCAAATCACGAGCAGCGCATTCAAGAGGAATGGGAAAAGACGATTACGAAAGGTGATACTGTCGTGATCCCCGGTGATATCTCATGGGCGATGACGCTGGATGAGGTCATACCTGACTTGACTTTCTTGCATAAGCTGCCCGGCAGGAAAATCCTTTCAAAAGGGAACCATGATTATTGGTGGGGTACGATCGGGAAAATTGAAGCGATGATTGCAGAACAGAATCTGTACTCGATCACATTTATGAAAAACAATGCCTTTCTTGTCGAGGGGATTGCAATATGCGGATCGCGCGGGTGGATGCTTATGTCTGACGCGGAATTCCGCTTGTCGGATCAAGTTATTTATACGCGTGAGTTGGGCCGACTTGAACGTTCCCTTAAGGAAGGAAAGAAATGTCTCGGTGAATCGGGGGGCGAGATCTGTGCCTTTTTGCATTATCCTCCCATTGTGCGGGCTGATCAATCGACGGGCTTTACGGATCTGCTGGAAAAGTATGGCGTGAAGCGATGCTTTTATGGGCATCTGCACGGACGGGGACACAAAAAAGCATTTGAAGGAGAAAGAAACGGCGTAGTATATACCCTGATTTCGGGGGATTATATTTCCTTTAAACCGTTGCGGCTCTAGGGGGAAACGGTGTTTTGTACAGTTGCACTATTTTGATGACTAAGCTATAATAATTCTCGCGCGTATTTGGACGCGCTGTTTGGTGTATTTTCGCTTTGAAAGGAGCTCCATTATGGCAGAAAGCATGACGGGATATGGACGCGCGGCGATTGCGACGGAGTCACATCGTTATCAAGTTGAGATTAAATCAATCAACAATCGTTTCTGTGATGTTTCCGTACGTATGCCTCGTGTGTTGCTTTCGCTGGAGTCTCTTATTCGCGAGAAGGTCCAGACGGCACTTATTCGCGGCAAGATTGACGTTTTTGTTACACTGGAAGATACTTGCGGAGCCGATACGACCGTTCGCACAGAGTTAAACCTGGCGTTGGCCTATTCGAATGCGCTCAGTGAGATCGCAACATATACCGGACGCCCCGATTCAGCCACATCTGATGTGATTGCCCGTTTTCCGGATGTCCTATCCGTCACAGCTGTGCAGTGGAACCCGGATACGGTGAAGGACACGCTTTTTTCTGTTCTCGATCAGGCGATCGAAGAGATTCTCGCTATGAAACGTATCGAGGGTGAGAAACTTCTTTCGGATGTTCTCACAAAGCTAGATGGACTTCGCCAGATGCACAGTAAGCTCGTGGCTCGGGCACCACTCGTTCCCGCACAATATCGCGAGAGACTGACGGCACGGATGGAGGAACTCCTTGCAGGTATTTCAGGATTTTCCTATGACGAAGGGCGCAAAGAAGCGGAGATTGCTATTTTTGCTGATAAGTGCGCAATTGATGAGGAACTTGTCCGGCTTGACAGCCATTTTTCACAGCTTGATTTTGCACTTCGTGCAGACGGCTGTATCGGCAAGAAGCTCGACTTCATTTTGCAGGAGATCAATCGTGAAATTAATACGATTGGGTCGAAGGCCAACGATATCACAACGACGAATCTCGTTGTTGAGATGAAGACTGAGCTTGAGAAGATCCGTGAACAGATACAGAATTTCGCTTGATTTTTGAGAAGTGAGGGGTGCGGGATGCGCTTTATGCGAATCGGTTTTGGTAATCTAATATCTGTCGAGAGACTTGTGACCGTTGTCGGACCCGATTCGGCTCCTGTGCGAAGACTTGTTCAGGACGCGCGTGATAGAGGCGCACTCATAGATGCTTCATCTGGGAAGAAGTGCAAATCCGTTCTGATTATGGACAGTGATCATGTGGTGTTGTCCGCACTGCCAGTGGAAGAAATTGAAGAACTACTTGCTGGTTCTTTAGCGGAGAATAAGGGATGACGGAGGAAGTCAGTTTGACAAAAGAGATTGCTAGTCAAGATGTCGTTCGGAAAGGTCTTCTCGTATCTGTTTCCGGTCCATCCGGTGTGGGGAAGGGAAGCGTTATTGATAAGGTAAGGGAAAAGATTCCGGATATTGCGCATTCTGTTTCCGTGACCACCCGACCGATGCGTGCGGGAGAGACTGAAGGAATATCCTATTTTTTCCGAACGGAAACACAGTTTATGGATATGATGGCAAAGGGAGAAATTCTTGAACATGATATCTACCTGAACAATTACTATGGTACGCCGCTGAAGCCGCTCATTTCACTCATCAATCAGGGGCGGGATGTTCTGTTTGATTTGACCGTATCTGGCAGTCTTGCCCTCATGGAACATTATCCGGAGGCGGTTACGATATTCTTGTTGCCGCCAACACTCTCCGAATTGCGCAGACGTCTCGAGTGTCGGAAAACAGAGTGCTCGGAGGTGATCGAGAAGCGGCTTCTCGAAGCAAGCGTGGAGATACCGAAAGCGGATTTATTCAATTATGCTGTCATAAATGATGATCTTGACAAGGCTGCTGATCGAATTATCGCAATTATTGAGGCAGAGAAGCATAAATATGTCAGGCAGATTGGCATTGAGGAGAGAATCCTGTTAGGATAGAGAAGGACATATTCGTATTGATTGATTCGGTCCCGCCATAATGAGATTTTTTCGTGTGAAGCTCTGCAAGGAGCTTGTTGCAGAAGAGATAAAGCAAAGAAGAACCGTAACACAAAAAGGAGGCTATTATGCTTATCAAACCACCTATCGAACAGTTACTTCCCAAAGCCACGAGCCGCTACACACTTGCCATGCTTGTTGCCAAACGTACTCGTCAGCTTGTCGACGGCGCGCAGCCAATGGCACAGGCCGATTCACCGAATCTGGTTACACTTGCCTGTGAAGAAATTGCGCAGGATAAAGTTGCATGTGTAGAGGGAATCCATACCCCTGTCGTTCCACTTCGCCCAGAAATTGAAGAGGCGAGAAGACTGGCGAGAGAGCTTGCGGCAAATCAGGCGGCAATGGATATTTTCCCTGAATTCATGGACGCACCAGCCGCTGTATTTTCAGATGACGTCGGGGACGTTTTCGTTGAAGAAGAGACAATTCTTGAAGTGGATGATGGTATGATTGCAGCAGAGGAAGAGACGATTGATGCTGAAATCAATGCTGAAATTGACGGAGTAATGAATGAAGAAATAATTGAAGCAGAAGACGACAGCGAGGCTATAGATACGGAGGAGTAATATGCCGGTTGAGAAATCAATGGAGCGCATTGTTGCGCTTGCAAAGACGCGCGGATTTGTGTATCCCGGGTCGGATATATATGGTGGATTGGCGAATGCTTGGGATTTCGGACCATTGGGTGTACAGCTTAAAAACAATGTGAAAGCGGCATGGTGGAGGAAATTTGTTCAAGAGAATCCATATAACGTCGGCGTGGACTGTGCTATTCTGATGAATCCACAGGTATGGGTTGCATCTGGACATGTCGGTGGATTTTCGGATCCGTTGATCGACTGCAAACAGTGCAAATCCAGACATCGCGCAGACAAGGTTATTGAGGATTTCGTTTCCGAAAACAAGATCGATATAGGTTCAGTTGGCCTTGACGGATGGACAAACGAGCAGCTTGTCGCCTTCATTAAGGATAAAAATATCCCGTGTCCGCAGTGTGGTGGGCATGACTTCACGGATGTTAGAAAATTCAACCTGATGTTTAAGACCTTCATGGGTGTTACAGAAGACAGTAAGAATCAGGTCTATTTGCGTCCGGAAACGGCGCAGGGCATTTTTGTCAATTTTAAGAACGTGCAGCGTTCGTCAAGAAGGAAGATTCCTTTTGGTATCTGCCAGATTGGGAAGGCTTTCCGTAACGAAATCACGCCAGGTAACTTCATTTTTCGGACGCGTGAATTCGAACAGATGGAGCTGGAGTTTTTCTGTGAGCCCGGGACGGATCTTGAATGGTTCTCCTATTGGAAGAATTATTGCAGAAGCTTTCTTGGAAATCTTGGGCTGAAGGATGAAGAACTTCGGATGCGGGATCACTCTCCCGAAGAATTGTCCTTCTATTCAGCGGCAACGACTGATTTCGAATTTCTTTTCCCATTTGGTTGGGGAGAACTCTGGGGGATTGCTGACCGTACAGATTATGATCTGAATCAACATATGAAGTGCGCGAAGGAAGATCTGACCTATTTCGATCCGACAAAAAACGAGAAATATGTGCCATACGTAATCGAGCCGTCTCTGGGTGCTGATCGGGCGACACTTGCATTTCTCTGCTCAGCATATGATGAAGAAGAGCTTGAAGGCGGCGACGTGCGAACAATTATGCGCTTTCATCCGGCTCTTGCACCGATCAAGATTGCAATACTGCCACTGTCAAACAAATTGTCTGAGAAGGCAGAAGCAATATACGCGGATCTTGCAAAGGATCATTTCTGCGAATTTGATGATCGGCAATCGATTGGCAAACGCTATCGCAGGCAAGACGAGATTGGCACGCCCTACTGTGTTGTATATGACTTCGAGTCGGAAAATGATGGATGTGTTGAAATTCGCGAACGCGACTCTATGCAGAAAATCGAATACGAATCAGGGAATGTCCGATTCCCCATCGGCAGCTTGAAACAATTTTTTGCGGACAAATTTGTTTTCTAAGGTTTCATTATGTACAAAGGCTTCGGTAGCGTACGGCTAACCGGAGCCTTTGCCATATGGGAATAGTACAATCGGCAAGTGATGAAAATGCGGAGGATGACTATGACGAAGTATGTGTACATGTTTACTGAAGGCAATGCTGCTATGAAGAACC
>JBPOHB010000285.1:0-3027 GCA_052036055.1 Bacillota bacterium
GGGATGACTTTTGATGAAATCGTCGTCGCCCTGGACACCTGTATTTTAGGGAACTACAAATTTCTGTATATCTCTCCCGAACGGCTCGCCAGCGAACTTTTCCAGGTCAAGTTAAAGCAAATGAATGTTTGTTTGCTTACCGTGGATGATTCTCACTGTATTTCCCAATGGGGCTATGACTTTCGCCCTTCGTACCTGCAGATTGCTTTGGTAAGAGAGATGTTACCCGGAGTACCGGTATTGGCATTGACCGCCACGGCGACAGAAGAGGTAATAACCGACATTCAGCAAAAGCTCTCTTTCCCTCAGGAAAATGTGATCCGGACAAGCTATTTCCGCGACAATCTGGCTTACAAAGTCTTTCCCACCGAGGCCAAGCGACAATTGCTTCATCGACTGCTGCAAGAGACAGATGGTTCGGTGATACTCTATGTAAGAAACAGGAGAAAAACCCGGGAGATAGCCGAACTGCTCTGTGAAGAGGGCGAGTCGGCCACCTATTATCATGCCGGTCTGACCAATAACGAAAAAGATCTCCGACAGAAGGCATGGCATGAAGGCAAGACCCGAATCATTGTTTGCACCAATGCTTTTGGAATGGGTATTGATAAACCTGACGTCCGACTGGTGGTTCATCTTGATTTACCCGATTCCATAGAGGCGTATTTTCAGGAGGCAGGAAGAGCCGGGCGCGACCGACAACCTGCTGTGTCTGCTATTCTATGTTCAAAGAATGATCTTGTTCAGCTGAAAAAGAGAGTGGCTGATACCTTCCCTCCCCGCAAGTTTATTCGTGAAGTGTACGACGCGTTGTGTAATTTTCTTCAGATTGCAGAAGGAGATGCTTGTGGCAAAATGTTTGAGTTTAATATGGCAAAATTTGTCGCCCTGTTTCACTTACCTCTGTTGCAAACCTATCATGCGCTCAAGATGTTGGGACAGGCGGGCTATCTCGAACTGACAGACGAACAGGATAACGGATCGCGCGTCTTTTTTACTCTCGAACGCGAAGAACTTTATCACTTGCGTTACCTCGACCGCAAACTGGATGAACTGATCCATGTGTTGCTCCGTTCTTACTCTGGTCTTTTTTCCGATTACACCTATATTAATGAGGAGCATCTCTGTCAAAAGATAAATATGACTCAACAGGAGATGTATGACTCTCTTATTACTCTTTCCCAAGCTCGCATTTTGAACTATGTGCCGAAGAAAAAGACACCTTATATTATCTTCCGGGAAAGAAGGATCGACAGCAAGTATCTGATCATCTCCAAAGAGGTGTTTGAAGTTCGCAAGCAACGCTATGAGCTACGTATCCAGTCAATGCTCCACTATGTTACCTCCAATGATACCTGCCGAAGCCGCATGCTACTCGACTATTTTGGAGAGGAGAAGGCGAAAGGATGTGATATCTGTGATGTCTGTCTGCAGAAGCGACGCAACGAGACTTCCGCTTCTTTGGGATTACTGCAAGATGAGATTCTGGAGAAGTTATCGGAAGCACCTCTTTTTATCTCTCAACTGGTCGCTATTCTCTCTCGTTCCTCCGAAGAAACGTTGCCTGTGATTCGACAAATGTTGGACTCCGGACTGCTTTTTATGGAAAATGGTTGCCTTTTTCCGACAAAAGAGGGAAAATAACTTACTTTTCGAAGAAAATTCTCCATATTATCTTTCAGTTTCTCAAAAATAGTCTAATTTTGCACCATATAATTTGATGATATGAATCAACGCAGTTTTACATATTCTTATTTTTACTTTTACTTTAGCCAGAGTAAGAGCGGGAGAACATGTATATAATGCACAAAACAAAATAAACAAGGATCCCGCTGAGTAAGCGGGATCTTTTTTTTTAACAAATAACAAATAAACAGATGAAGAAGATTGCACTTCAAGGAGTTCGGGGTTGCTTCCATGAGATTGCGGCCAGGGCCTATTTCAGAAACGAAGATCTAGAAATCGTGGAATGTAAATCGTTTAAGGATGTGTTTGAAGCGATGAAGAAAGACTCCTCACTTCTAGGTGTGATCGCTATCGAGAATACCATAGCGGGCAGTTTGCTGCCCAATCACGACTTGCTCCGTAACAGTAATTCTTGGATCATCGGCGAACACAAACTCAGAGTCAAACAAAATCTGTGCGTCTTGCCTGAAGATCAGCTCTCTGATATCCGGGAAGTGCGTTCTCATCCGATCGCATTGATGCAATGTGGAGACTTTCTCGATACACATCCCGACTGGAAACTGGTTGAGACGGAAGATACCGCCTTAAGCGCCAGAGAGATAGCCCGTACCAACGGACATGGTCAAGCGGCTATCTGCGGCACGTTGGCTGCAGAGATCTATGGACTGAAAGTCTTGGCTCCCGGTATCGAAACCAACAAACGCAACTTTACCCGTTTCCTTATGTTGGCCGATAGGTGGCAGGCCGAAGATATGAACAAGGACCAAGAGATTAACAAAGCGTCGCTTGTGTTTGCCGTGTCGCACTTGCCGGGCGCTCTTTCAAAAGTGCTGTCCATCTTCTCTTTCTATGATATTAACCTGACCAAGATCCAGTCGCTGCCTATCGTCGGCCGTGAATGGGAGTACCTCTTCTATATAGATGTGACATTTGATGATTTTCTCCGTTACAAACAGTCCTTGGATGCCATTGCCCCATTAACTAAAAACTTAAAAATACTAGGTGAATATGCTTCAGGAGAACAAACCGTTTAAGATACAGCCCGCCGAACGCCTCTCGAGTGTCAGCGAATACTATTTCTCGAAAAAACTTCAAGAGATAGCCGCAATGAATGAAGCGGGAAAAGATGTCATCAGTCTTGGCATCGGCAGTCCCGATCTACCTCCCTCAGAGGAGACGTTGCGCACGATGTGCGAAGAGACAATGAAACCCGCCAATCACGGATATCAGCCTTATGTAGGTATCCCCGAACTCCGCAACGGTTTTGCAGCCTTTTATAAACGCTGGTATGATGTCGATCTGGACCCAAAGAGAGAGATTCAGCCGTTGATTGGTTCGAAG
>JBPOHB010000160.1:0-15017 GCA_052036055.1 Bacillota bacterium
TTTGTCATGGAAAAAAATTGCCTATTTGTGCATCTGTGACACAAACAGTGCAACCCCCTCACATAGTTCTTCCTGATACGCAGGATCGGAAAGCAAGGTGTCATCCGTGGAATTGCTCATGAAGCCCATCTCAAGCAAAAAAGATGGTATATCCGTCGCCCAGTTAAGTCCTGAATATGTATCTGTCGCCACGCAACCACGATAGGCAGATCCTGTGGCAAGACTAAGTGAATTGCCAAGAATATCCCCCCACCCAACCAAAGATGATTCGTATGTTCCTGAGTTTGCAACGAAAACCCCAATCCCACGCGTTGCGGGATTACTCGATCCATCACAATGAAGACGAATATATACATCCGCTCCACTGGAGACAGCATATTGGGCACGCTCAACATTGGATATATTCACATCGTTTTCGGTTCTAGTCAGATAAACTGTACAGCCAAGCGATTCAAGATAATCTTCCATTACGAGTGCTATTTCAAGATTCACCTCATACTCCGGTCTGCCCGTTACGACGCCCGTAGTTCCAGCGGAAACTTTATCCTTTGTCTCCGACGAATCCGGGCTGACAGGCTCCTGCTCGCTGTTTGCATGAAGCTGATGACCCGGGTCAAGAACAACAATATACCCTGTCAAATCAACAGATGACAAATCTATATCACCTCCCTGAATCTCGATTGGTGTTGGGGTCACAGTTGGCACTGAGGTAGAATCCGTAGTCGACTCAATTTCCGTACTTGTAGCAGTCGCATCCGTATCCGTCGCTGATGCCTCTGTAGGCACCTGAGACGATACCACAGTCGTTGCTTCTGTTTGCGTTTGTACGGTATCCGATACTTCCTCTGTACCTGATGATTTGTCACGGCTCTTGTCTGCCAATAATCTATGGATATATACCGTACTCATTATGCCGATAAGTACAACGAGCAAGGCTAGCAAAGCCGCAATCGTGAGACGAAGCCGCCGCATGGCCTGCCGATGATTCTTGGTATGTTTGTTTTTTGTCGCCGGTGAAGAAATTCCTTCGCTTGGAGGAGGCATAGTTGAACTTGGTTTTGTGGCTCTTTTCTGCATACCGTTTCCTCGCACATGAGATTATTATTGTTCTAATTCTAACATATCTCTATCCATCTTCACACGAATGAAATTTGAATTAAAACGGGGTACACGACAAAAAATGATATGTTTTTTGTTTAGAATAAGATAAAATAGTCTTTAGCAGTAATTTGCACCTGAAAGCAGGCATTCATTTATGGAGAACAAAGCAATTGTTGTTGGACTTGGGTTTGCAGGAAGCGTATTAGCCAGACGATTGGCTGATGCCGGATATACTGTTCATGCATTTGAGAAACGGTTTCACATCGCTGGCAACATGTATGAATATGAGCGGAGAGGCGGCGTTCGTGTCCACATGTATGGACCACATATATTCCATACAAACTCGAAGTCGGTTCTGGATTATCTCTCACGCTTCTCAACTTTCTATCCCTATTCACACAGAGTACTCGGGAAAATTGATAACGTTTATGTCCCCATTCCATTTAATTACACCTCTATTGATATGCTTTTTCCCAAAGAGAAGGCAGAAATCCTTAAGACAAAATTGAGTGCAACCTTCATGGGGAAAGATCGTGTCTTCATATCACAATTGCTGGATCATGATGATCAGGATATCGCTGAACTCGGTGCATTCATTTATGAGAAGGTATTTGTTCACTATACTGCCAAACAGTGGGGTATACCCGCAGCTTCCGTTGATACGACTGTTATTAACCGGGTACCCGTTATCCTTGGCACGGACGACAGGTATTTCTCTGATACTTACCAGATGATGCCTATGCAAGGCTTTACGAAGCTATTTGACAATCTTCTGGATCATCCGAATATTCATATTGAGCTTGAATCCGACGCACTCAACTATTTACAGTTTAACTCGGATCTGAAGACGATTTTTCTCGATGGTATTCCCTTCAGCGGACCCGTATGCTTTACAGGAAGACTAGATGAACTATTTGAATATCAATTCGGCACGCTCCCATACCGAAGTATCAGAATGTCTTTTGAAGATCTGGACGTGGATTTCTTCCAGACAGCGTCTGTCGTGAACTATCCGAACGAAGAAGAATATACTCGCATAACGGAATTTAAGTACATGACCTTACAGCAGGTAAACGGACACACCACCATTTTGAAAGAGTATCCAATTCCATATAAACCAGGCGGTGCTTTCGATCCTTACTATCCGATCATATGTGAAGAAAACCAAAGTAAATATCAAGAATATCAGAATCTGCGCATGAATTTCCGAAATTTACATTTGTGCGGACGATTGGCGGAATATAAGTACTATAATATGGATGCGGTCATCTTGCGTGCCCTCGAGATTTCCGGTGAGATTATTGCTGAAGCAAACAATGTCATGCGCAAGTAAGGAGTCTTCTATGACAAATACGGATATTATTTCTGCAAGCCCAAGCCCAAGTGATTCGCTATATATTATTATCCCTGCGTATAATGAGGAAATGAATATCGAATCAGTAGCCAAAGAGTGGCATGAAGTTCTTGATCAAATAGGCGGAGAATCAAGGCTAGTCATCATGAATGACGGAAGCAAGGATTCTACCTATCAGAAGCTTCTCGACTTATCCGCTACATTGCCTCGCCTTATCCCGGTCACTAAGCCCAATTCAGGTCACGGGGCAACCGTCTTATATGGATATCATTATGCTCTTGAGCATGATGCCGACTACATATTTCAGACAGATAGTGACGGTCAGACAATTCCGTCAGAGCTATTACCCTTCTGGCAGATTCGGAATGAGCATGCTGCAATCATTGGGCATCGCAACCATCGCCAGGACGGTATATCCCGGAAGTTCGTCACGAAGGTACTTAAGCTTGTGATTCGATTGATTTTCCATGTAAAAGTAACAGATGCCAATACCCCTTTCCGACTGATGAAACGATCCGTACTTGAGCGATATATTGGTAAAATACCGAAGGATTTTAACCTGTCAAATGTTCTCTTGACCGTACTCATGGTAGATGCCAAAGAAGATGTTCTCTTCCTCCCTATTACCTTTCGACCCAGGCAAGGCGGCACGAATTCGATTCATTTTAAGCGCATAATCGGTATCGGTAGACAAGCCGTTAAGGACTTCAGAGAGATTCGCAAAGCAATGAAATAAACATTTATACCAATCTATATTTAAAAAATAAACAAGGCGTCTGATTATTGATCAGACGCCTTGTTTTATTCACTATCAGTGGATTTTGCGAATTATGAATTCGTAATGATTACGCGCTCCATTGCATCTGCGACATTTTCACAGGCATCCAGAACATCTTCAAGCGAATTGAATATATTCTGCCATTTCACGACTTGTAGAACATCTGTCTCATTCTTGAAGAGATCTTTCATCGATCGCTGATATAAGACATCGCCCTCTTCTTCAACCTGATTAATCTCAACCAGTAGACCATTAAGTGATTTTGATTTTCTGAAATTCTTGAATTCAACTGTGGCAGCAACGAGTGCGGCGCATCCCTTTGTAATTAGGTTCATCATCTCTTTTGCAGGCTCGCGAATCTCGTCTATTGAAAGCATCTCCATCATGATAGCAACTTCATCAATTGTATCAATGGTCTGTTCAATGTGTCCTGCTATCTCAATAATGTCTTCCCTTTCAATTGGGGTTATAAAAGATCGATTCAAATGATTATAAAGTAAATGATAGAGTTCATCCCCATCGTGCTCGATCTCATGTATACGAAGGGATTGTTCTTTGGCATTTGACAGATTGTCCATCAACTCATCTAGACTCTCCGCAGCACGTCCGCAGATCGCTGCTGCCTTAATGAACATATCAAAATAATCCACATCTTTATTTTTCATACTCTTTTACCTCTCTTGTATTCACAGCCGATTAGAAAACCATCAGGAAGAACTTTGTCATGAGAAATGCAATCAATCCACAGCAAGGGAATGTAAGGACCCAAGCAATCACCATTTCTTTTGCGACGCCCCAATTAACATTACTCATACGCTTTGAGGCACCAACACCCATAATTGCAGTTGTTTTCGTATTTGTTGTACTTACGGGAAGACCTATATTGGAACAGATAAAAAGAATGATTGATGAGGATAGATCTGACGCGAAGGCCTGATACTTCTCGAGTTTGACCATATCCATACCGACTGCCTTGATAATCTTATATCCTCCGACTGACGTCCCGATACTCATCGTAAGTGAACATATAATTACCAACCAGATGGGTATTGTATAGGTTCCCATCGTTGTTGTCGGCAAATCAAGGAAAGCTGCCAGATTCTGTGGGCAATATATGGAGAGCGTCAGAAGAATGATTGCCATGAACTTCTGCCCATCCTGTGCGCCGTGCATAAATGCCATTGCGCCTGCAGCAACCGCCTCGCCAACATTTGAAATTTTGTTTGCCGTTGAACGACGAACACGTCTGAAAATGACTTCAATGAGTTTCGTAATGAAGTATCCTGCGGCAAAACACAAAAAGGATGACACGGCAAGACCAATGAGTACCTTCAGCCATGCCGAACCACTCACATTCTGTAGTGCGTTTTGGAATTCTCCGATACTAAAACTCTTAAAATTGTATAGTGCAATCGCACCACCCGTTAGTCCTGCAATAAGCGCATGGCTCTCACTTGTGGGAATGCCAAAATACCAAGCAGCTGTAGCCCAGACAACAATTGCAAGCATGGATGCCGCTAGCATAATGAGTTGCTGTTTAGTAGAATAGCCACCGCCTTGTATATCGACCATCCCACTTACTGTTTCTGCAACGCTTTTGCTGATATAGCACATAATAAGAGTTCCGGCGAAATTGAGTACGACAGCCATCTTTACGGCGGTGGAAGGAGTCATAACCCTTGTAGAGACTGCCGTTGCAATGGCATTGGGAGCATCCGTCCAACCATTTACAAAAATAACGCCAAGCAAAAGTACAACAGTAATTAGCATTAAGGCAAGTAACAAAAACTCACACCCTTTTCTTATTGACCCGAATGTAATAAAATCCATCGGGTATCAGCTGACTGACTGCGATTCCTTACATAAAGAAATCTGCCTGACCTATACTACATCAATATGGAACACTTCCCTATCATAACAGGAAAACTATTACAAAATGCACAATAAGTCAGGCAGATCTAAATGAATATTGGTCGAGGTGAAGAGACTCGAACTCCCGACATCCTGCTCCCAAAGCAGGCGCGCTACCAACTGCGCTACACCTCGAAGTTATGTTCCTTAAAAACGCAACAGCTCGATTATACGTGATGAATGTAATTCCTGCAACGGTTGACTTTACATTTCCATAATGCTTTACTTACATTTTACACAGAATCAAAATAAATTGATCAAATGAAATTTGCCGAATCAACCAAAATATACTGTAATCAAATAAATCATCAGGTACGACATCACAAGCACAACGATAATCAACCAAATTACGCTAAGGATCTTCTTCGTAATGCGCAGACCCTTTCTTGCATCTTCGGCACGGCGCTCCGTCGGTGTCATGCGAATACGATTCTTCGTCTTGCCGTCATATAGAAATTTTCCACAATTCTTGCAAACATTACGCTGCCCATTCTCCGTCTCACATCTTGGACATTTCATACCTCTACCACCCAATTCTCTTCATTTATTAGGATACTACTCCATAAAAAACTCGTATTTTCGATTTGTCATTTCGTCTACCCGGCGGATATATTCATGCGGATCTTTACTATTCGGACATCGGATCAATCGTTTCTGTCCGTGCAGTCGCTTGCTGATACTGCCTGCACCAAAAGCGATGATACTACGTTGATCACTCATCATCGCAACGTTGTATTTACATGCATGCCCATCAACAGTATATCCCACATTCTCATATCCACCAATAGAATCTTTTTGCCTGTACATGTAATACGGCATATACCCCTCTTGTTGCATGCGAGGCTCAGCATAAAGGAGCATAGCCGCAATCGTATCCTCACGATCTTTGTCTACAAGCTGCATGTTTTCTCTCGTTAATGACGCTCGCTTCTTTTTCGAAAGAGTATGGATCGTAATGTTCTCCGGTCTCATCGTAAGAAGGGTATCAAGTGAATGGGAAAAATCCTGAAGTTTCTCTCCTGGCAGCCCTGCAATTAGGTCTGAACTCATCGTTTGAAATCCAGTTTTCACCGCAAGATCATATGCTAAAGCAAAATCACCCGCAGAATGTTTTCGACCTATCGATACAAGCGTGGTATCAGAAAGGGTTTGCGAATTGATACATATCCGATTGACGCCAACTTCCTTCATAACGCGAAGTTTATCTTCCGTAATGGTATCTGGACGCCCGGCTTCCACTGTAATCTCCGAAATATCAGACAAATTGATAATAGAGAATACGTTTTCGAGGAAATAGCGGAAAGTTTCATCATCAAATGTTGTCGGTGTACCTCCCCCAATATACAGACTCGTAATTTGCGGTCTATACAAGGCGAAAAACGTCTTCATTTCATGTAGTACTGCTTCAACATAAGGTCTCAGAAGGGATAGCTGCTTTGATGCGTCAGCTGAAATAAACGAACAATATGAGCACCGACTTGGACAAAACGGGACGCCGATATATATACTTGCCTCGTTTGGAGGACACTGAAGTAGAATGCGATCTTCGTTCTGCGCTGTTAGCACAGCAAGTTTTGCCTTATCTTCGCTGACATAGTAGTGATGAACCAATTCTTGTATATCACTTACTTCACGTGCAATAATCGTCGGACGAATACCTGTGAGCGATCCCCACGGATAACACTTCATCGTCACAGCGGACAAAATCTGATATAACTGCCTTTTTACTTCGCGGCTTTCGGAAATGTTTGCAAGCCGTGAAGCCGCGAAAGCAGGCACATCACCCGAAACCGTAGTTGTTACAACACCCTCTGATAGGCAGCTACAAATGGTTATATCCCTTTCCTCTACTCCTGTGTACAAATGATCGTTTTCCACCTGGCAAACACCATAGAAAAGCCGAATAACATCTGCAATCTGATAGGAATATTGATGACCTTCCATATGTACAGTAAGCACGTCAGGCCCCTTTCACATACGTAAAGTAATATTCGACGATAAGGTTTGTCACCAGGGCATAACTTGCAACCCCTTCTGTCTGGTTATTGGCCTTAAGATAGGTATCATTTGCCTGACTCGATATTTCCTCTGTCGGTCCCTCAAATTGTGCCCAGTAATCACTGCTCTGTTGCCAATCACGATAGATACCATCGGGTAACCCCTCGCAAATCTCTTGATATGCATCAGGATCAACAGATGCAAGGTCCGACGCACAATAGAGAAAAGCGAACTGGTATCCGCAATATTGAAAATCTGTTCGATCGCTGCTTATGCATGCAATAAACCCTGCAAGGTTCGCGTCTTGTTCTCGCGCGATTCCTCTCGTATGACTGAGTTCGTGGCAAATCGTTAGCGGCAGCTCAAAATCAGGAACATCAATATTAACATTTGCTTCTCCAAAAAACGGAGTATACATTCCTGTAATCCCTGTGTAGGACCAATAATGCGATAGTGCAACCGGCTTAATTGTCACGTAAGACCCGGATAAGACGGGATATACTGATGCCGCCTGATTCATTGCCGTATTCGCGTCACGGAAAGTTAATGAGAGATCGGTCTGTAACATCATACATCCATTCTCATCCTCAGGAAGATCGGCACGCGTCTGCCTAATCATCGATACAAGCCACTGCGTCACCTCCTCGAGATCTTCACTCGATCTTGACTCGGAAGGAATGGAGAAGGATTCCTCCAATGATTTTCGCGAATAATTGATTCCATGCATGCATGTAAATGATAGCATCATAAACGAGAACAGCAGGCACAGAAATAAAGTGAAGCGATAGATAAATCGTGACTTTCTTTCTGAATGGATGAAGCGGAAAATAACTGCCCCGAGCCAAAATAAGGCCGCAGGCGGAAGAAAAATCACACAAAACTCGGTTAAGGATATGGGTACTTGCGAGCTAAAAAATTTAACAGGTGCCGAAAGGATCGGGAAAATATGAACGGCATAATACTCTGCCGCAGCTTGATGAGTTTGCATAATATGAAGCACACAGATGGACAAGATACCGGGAAGTACCGCGACTGTGAGCCAGAGTACGCCAAATAGGATCTTCCTGATGGTTGTTATAATTTTCATGTTATTTCCTCACAGCACTTCTTGCAGGCTAGAATTTTATGTACCCAAGCAAATACAGCACGCCTAGAATAATCGGCTGATGTATCAGATATACAAGTAGCGAATTGCGACCAACCCATTCAAGAGGAATAAATAGTCGACGTATCCATCCCGGCGTTCTTAGAAATAGTGACTGTTTGTCGGCATATCCATATCTGCCGACCATAACACCTATGAAGAAGAAACCAAGCCACGGTATCAGAGGAAGATAATCGCCCATACCCAGATAATTATCCGGAAGAAATCCCAGCGGTAGAAGGGCATAAGATCCGATATCGGAACCAATACCCCGGAATAACTGATCAGAATAAATAATCGCACCAGCAAAAATGAGAATCACAATTTCTCCCCTAACCGAATGTTTGATCTCATTGCCGCATGAATCCAGACGATTATGTGTAGTCTTTCGTTCCCATAAATCATAAAGAGCAAAGAGAAAAGTTCCGACTGTTAGTAAGTGGAGAATATTGAAGAAAACGAAAAGCGACTCCTTGCTCACAATCGAAAAGACAGCCATTACAAGGGAAAACGCCATTGCCACAATAAGCAGTTTCATCGCGCGCTTAAAATTGTCACGAGAAAACTGGCAGCATATTCCTGAAATAAGAATAAAAATGATAAGAAATGTCGGCTGTAATACTTGATCAAAGAGGTCAGATTCAATGATCGAAAACACATCTTTGCCGACTAAATATCTGATATCAAATGCGAAATGATGAAGGATCATCATAGTAATGGAGAATCCACGTAAAAAATCAAGTTCAAATGCTCTCTTTGACCGATCCAAAACATATCCTCCCCTGTCTGTATCCGTAACAACTGCAACTTCTGCCGCTCATTATAACAAAAAATGCGCCATGTCGGCGCATTTCTGATACAAATGAAGACGTTGCCTGAAGAAAATCAATCCGTATATATTGCTGCTCCGATAGCCGTTGCATATTCGGCCAATTCGGGGACATGGAAACGCACATGGTACAGTTCCGAGAACACATCAAAGAGCTCCCTGCACTTCGACACACGCGTCATCTGTCCGGTAAATACAACATCTTTAATGCCAGTTGATCGAGCGGCCAGAACCGCCATTGTACCAATTGATTGAAACACCAAATTGAAAATACCAAGAGACAGATCTTCTCGGCTGACATCATCTGCAAGTTTTCCAAAATTCGAAGCCGTTGTTTCCATTGATAGACCTGGAATCTCAAATCTTGAAATATCGCCGATGGTAAGGTCAACATGTGCCAGCGAACCATTACTTGAAAGCTCCGTCAGAAGTTCAAAGTCACGAACATTGACGATGCGATTCGCTAAACCTAGAACCGTGCCTCCTCCCACACCAGATCCAATAATATGACGAACAACATCTGTTTTAGCATCTACAAAAGCTGTGCCCGTACCCATGCTGACAACGACGGCATGGTCGAGACCAGATAGGAAGAGCCCGCCAAGACCCGTAGCGAGGAATTCTTGTACCTGTACTGTCTTAATGCCAAGAAGATCACCGCTTGGGAACGAAGCTCCCACACCAGTGATCATCAGGCGTTCAATATCATTAATCTGAAGGTGATTAACATCAAGGAATTTACCAAGCGCACCAAATGCAGAAGTAACGGGATCTGCAGCACGCACGATTTCATGACTGACGATTTCCTTGTTCAGTAATCCGACAATTTTTGTGGTACTGCCACCAACATCAAGCCCTATGACAATTCCCATTGCTGAATTACTCCTTTACAGAAAATGCGTCACAGTCAGCCGTGAGCCATTCTAAACGGTGCGACATATTCATCTTCTTGCGTAGGAAGAACGTCCTTATCAACTAGGCTTACAGAACGAGGAACCGCAACAAAGCTGTGGGCTCTTGCGTCAATCGGCTTCACGTTACCATCCATCGCATATGTCGATCCAGAAATAAAATCAATGACACGCTGAGCAACTTTGGCATCAACATTTTCTATGTTGCAAATAACCGTATGTCCGGCACGAAGATGATCGCAGACACGCTGAGCAGATGAAATGTTATTGGGCTGCAAAATGACAAGTTGCTGTTCACTCGGTGTTGCCGAGCGAATCGGCACTACCTTCTGTGCAGGAGCTGATGTACGGGAAGCAGCGGAATATTGCGCCTGTGCTTCTTGCTGAAAAGGTGCCACAAAAGGTGTGTCTTGTTCAAAGCCCATCGTCGGAGCTGTATAATTATATTGCTCCTGTGGTGCTTCGTCATACGAATACTCGCTGTCGTAATCAGAGTCAACATCTTCTGAATAACCTGCAATCTTATCAACAAATCTTCTTAAAAATCCAGCCATCTTCTATACCTCCCAAAAATACACGTTTGAAATCTTTGACCGCAAATAGACTCGTTCTCTTTGCTATCTGAAATGTTATCGTCAGTATAGAATTCTTCGCAGCAGGAATCAATAGCATTTTGCAACAAGTAAAACACATGTAACCGCACGGAAATAAACAGCAAATTTCTGTCATTTATTTAACATAAAACTAGCTGTGATGCCCGAAAATAGCCGTTCCTACGCGTATATGAGTTGATCCATATAGAATTGCATCAATATAATCTTGGCTCATTCCCATTGAAAGGAAATTCCATTTTTCTGCAATTTTTGTGTATGATGCAAGATCATCAAATAATATTTTTGTTTTTTCAAAAATCGGCGCCGCAGCGTGCGGCTTCTCTGAAATGGGCGCCATAGTCATGATTCCTCGTGTCATGATGTTGGGGCACTGGTTAACAGTTTCCATAACGCGCTTCATCTCACTAGGAGAGAATCCATGTTTACTTTCTTCACCCGAAACATTCACCTGAAGCAGAATTTCTGAAGTCAGACTATTTGCTGCTGAACGCTTCTGGATTTCATGAATCAATTCGTCCGATGCTACAGAATGAATCAGGTCGGCATGCCCGATGATCATGCGGACTTTATTTGTTTGAAGGGTACCAATTAAATGCCAGTTTGGATGGATCAAATCCTGCGCAAGAATCTTTTCCTTCTCGAGTAATTCCAAAACTCGATTTTCTCCGAGATCAGACACCCCAAGTTCATAGAGTATTCTGGCATCACTCGCCGGGAAATACTTCGTTACGCCAATAAGTGTCAACGCATCAATATCTCTACCTGCGCTCTTCATTGCCTCATATATATTACTTTGTACGATTGAAAGATTATTCTGAATTTCTAATTGCCGATTTATGTTATTTGTCATACTGATTTCCTCATGATCCGCCAAGTACTTATAGTTGATAGCTTATTCAACTTTATCCCCTTCGGAAAGCGTGCCTGGATTTGTTATGATGATTGTGCTATTACTCGGTGATGATGCACCATTAACAGGAGCAATAATCGCATACTCCCGATCGTAATCAACGATTGTGACAGGTAGTATACTTGCATATCCTGACGAATTGATGAGGATATTTGCCGTGTTTGTCTCATAATCCTCATCAAGTAACGATGAGATTGGTACGCGTAGCCCTTCCGTTGTTGACAGAATAATCTCGATGTCTATCGTCCTTCGATCTAATAATCGCTCAACTTGATTCGGCGTCTCAAATACCACGAAGACGCCTCCATCGCAAGTCACAGAACGAACAACCGTACAATCGTCAATCGTAATATCCTCCGATGGCACCTGTATGGTATGCGTTGAATCAAGCGGATACTCTTCTACCGTGCCTTCGTCAATAATTACGGCAAAAAACTGATCCACATTCTGGCATATGCGAAGAGCAGATGATCCCGCTGCAACCGTCATATTACTTGTTATACTCGAAGAGGCTGAATCAATATACTTCTGACAATCCTCAGGCATCATAGACATAACGGTTTCAGACGTTAGCTTCGTCTCCAACCCGTCAAGCTTATACGACACAATTCCTGGAATCGTCGCATACAAAGACGAAGATGCAGAAGACAGTTGATATTCCAAATCCTCCTTCGAGGTAATGAGTGCCGAAAGCTCTTCATCTTGAAAATCAATGCTCTGAAGATCCGCATCACGATCATCCATCATTACCTGAATGGATGATGTATATGACATAAGATTCGTCAGATTATTCGCCTGAATGTCAGCTCGAATCGAGTTGATGAGGGGATATATCTCTGAGTCCGCTGCCGAATAGACGGTATCAGCACCTTTTCCATTACCAGCGGCAATTAACTCGCGTTGCCGGTCAACAATTTGTTCCTCAACATTTTGAAGTGATGCGGAAACATCCTCTAATCCTTCCGGAATAACCATTGCAATACTCTGCGAAGTTGCAACACGGCTACCCTCAGTTGCAAGGGCAACCAAATTACCATCAGCTACTGAAGAGAATACTTGTTCATCGCGCACAACCAGTGCCGTCGAACCCACAGAGTGCTCGACAGAACCAACCGTAATAAAGGAGCAATTGGGTTTTGCTGCAACGTAATCGGTAACATACAAAATGGCAACGGCGGTCATCACAAAGCCTAGAAGCACAATGACCCCCATAAATAGTGCATTTGTTATCGCCCTTTTTCGCTGTGTTGACTTGATATGAGAAGCTCGGTCAAGATTCGAAACCTTCTGACTAGATGTCACGTGATCTGATTGATCTGTTGGTACGCGAACAGGCGCCTTTTTTTGCTGCTTTGATGTTCCCTCACGAACAGGATTTATGCTTGCTGATTCATCCCCTACCTGAAATGCACGCACGGGGCTTCTTTTGGCGGGCATATTACCTGCAGACGGATTATTCTTCGTTTGTGGTTTGGCTGTTTGCGAGAGATTCCTGCGAGGCGTTTTTTTGGCCGATGGAGGAGCCTTCTTCGGGGGGCCTTTTGGCTTACTTATGCCCGAAGGACCTTGCCCATTCGGTTGATTCGTTCTGCGGGAATTCTGATCTCCCCTATTTTGTGGCCTGCCTGATGGCTTTCCCTTATTTATGTCACTCATGTGTATATTTCTCCCATTTTTTGCACGGCAAGCATCGAAGCAAGCTTTACCTGTTCGAATACAAGACCGCCTTGCATATATGCTGTGTAAGGGGACTTAATGGGTCCATCCGCTGACAATTCAATTGACGCACCTTGAACAAATGTACCTGCCGCCATAACGACTTCATCTTCATATCCTGGCATAGCCCATGGCTGTAAATGCACAAAAGAGTCAACAGGAGAACATGACTGAATGGCCTGACAGAAATCGATGATCTGCTGACCGTTTCTGAATGTAATACTTTGCACGATATCGCCCCGAAGAGATTGCGCGGATGGTAAAGAAACAAAGCCTGCTTCCTCGAAGAGTGCCGCCGCAAAAATAGCGCCTTTTACACTCTCTGCCGTAACATGTGGTGCTTGAAAAAGTCCCTGTGCAATTACGCGGCTAAACCCAAGGGATGGACCAATATGGCTTCCAAGGCCCGGCGCGGTTGCGCGAGATGCAATCAACTCAATAAGATCCTTACGGCCAACAATATACCCGCCAGACGGACATAATCCTCCTCCGGGGTTCTTGATAAGTGAACCAGCACATAAATCAGCACCCAGCATGCATGGCTCCACTTTCTCGACAAACTCTCCATAACAATTGTCCACAAAAATAACTGTGTCAGGTTTTCGCGCCCGCACCGCTTTGACAATTGCCAATATATCATCTGACAGCAAACACCTTCTGGTCGTATATCCTTTCGATTTTTGAATGAAAACCATTTTTGTCCGATCGCATATCGCCGAAGTAATCTGATTAAGATCTGGCGACCCATCTTCGGAAAGCGGAACTTCTTTGTACTGAATCCCATACTCACGCAGTGAGCCCATACCAAGCAGTTTCTCATCTTCCGAAATACCAATTGCAGATGCAAGCGTATCATAGGGGCGCCCCGTAACGGAGAGCAATTCATCGCCAGGTCTGAGCACGCCGAATAGACATAGAGCTATGGCCTGCGTCCCTGCACTGATTTGGATTCGGACATACGCGGCCTCAGCGCCGAATATTTCCGCATACATCTGTTCAATTTTCTCGCGCCCGATGTCATCATATCCATATCCTGTCTGCACGCCAAAATGAGCATCCGATATCTTCGCATTCCAAAAGGCCCGAAGTACGCGAAGCTGATTGTACTCGCGGATTTCTTCCATCCGCGAAAACGCTGGCTGAACAGTTTTCAGTGCCTTTCTTGCAAGTCCTGCGACCTCATCAGAAACGCCATAGTCAAGATATGGATTCGTCATCAGATACCGTATACCTCCGCGGATGTCAGGACACGAATTCCTGCCTCCTCAAGTTTCTTGCACGCAAGCGTCGGGTCCTGAACACGAATTACAACGACTGCGTCATCTGAAGTTCTTCCGACATATGCATATAAGTATTCAAGAGATAGCTCACCACCCGTCAGAATAGACAAGGCATGATCAAGTGTTCCCGGACGGTCAGCGATTGCAATAGCAATAACAGGCGTGCTACTCACAGTAAATCCGGCAGCTGTCAGCACTTCGACTGCTCGTTCCGGCTTATCGAGAATCATGCGCAAAATACCGTATTCCGTTGTGTCTGCAATATAGAGAGCACGAATATCAATATTATTCTCTCCTAGTGTGCGCGTCACTTCTGCAAGTCTGCCTGATTGGTTTTCCAGAAAAACATTAATTTGTCTGACTAACATAAGCATCTGCCTCCTCTTACTTGAACATACAGAGTCATATCCCTCTATTTCGATTCACCTAATGAATTATACATAAAAATTATACCGTATTTATTCGGCCAAG
>JBPOHB010000246.1:0-13334 GCA_052036055.1 Bacillota bacterium
TTGAGCACGGTTTGAATATCGCTGACCGCAACATTGTTCACAACTGCACCATCGAGAATTGTTTGGGTTTGCGGGAAAGTAACATTACAGCCTTCAATATATGCGGAGTTAAAAACAAGTTCAACAAACAACTTCTTTGCAAGAAATAGGTTTTAATCTTGTTTCATAACGTTTCCTCCAGACTGTTTCTTCTATTGTATCACGTGTGATTGTCGTTTGACTTCTGGGACATGCCAAACCACCCGCTTGACGAGTGGTTTGGCATTTTGACCGTTAAGGGATTTGCTTTTCAATTCATAGCATCTCATGGAAGGACGACATTTTGCGGACGGGAAGAAAGATAGGCCAAGAGGTTCTGGTGAGCCGTCTCGATCAGTCTGGCGCGTGTCTCTCGGGGCGCCCAAGCAATATGCGGGGTTATGATGCAATTGGGTGCTTGAAGCAAGGGGGAGTCTTCATTTGGCGGTTCAGTTGACAGGACGTCGACCCCGATTCCAGCAATTTTGCCAGTATGAAGCGCGTCTGCTACGTCCTTCTCACAGAAAAGTTGGCCGCGCGCGGTGTTAAGTAGAAATACGCCGTCTTTCATCTGCGCGATGGTTTGGGCACATACGATATTCTTTGTGTCTGGCGTTAGCGGACAATGAAAAGAAATGATATCTGCCATGCGAAGTAAATCCGTCATTTTTACGAAGGCATCTACGAACGGATCACAGAAAGCATGGGTATCCTTTTCGATGCAGGCAGCTTCAATTCGACGGCTACTGGCAAGAACACGCATCCCAAGCGCATGCGCAATGGCTGCAACTCGCTTCGCAATTTTTCCATATCCAAAAAGGCCAAGGGTTAATCCTGCAAGCTCGGTAAGGCGACCGTCGGTGAAGGAGAAGTCAACAGAATGGCTCCATTTTCCTTCCGCTACGAGCCTGCTGTGAGAACCGACTTGATTTGCCCATTCAAGTAGTAGGGCAATCGTCATTTGCGCTGTGGCAAATGTTGCGTATTCAGGGATGTTGGTTACGGTGATGTTCCTTTGCATAGCGGTCGGGAGATCAATTACATTGGTGCCCGTGGATAAGGCTCCGATATAAGTAACCTTGGGAAGCCTACATAGTATTTCTTCGGATAGCACAGTCTTATTTGTAAGAAGGATCTCGGCATCTCTTGCTCGATCCTCAACTTCTTCCGGGCGCGTTCTGTCGTAGACTGTTACGTTACCAAGTGACGAGATTCTGTCCCAAGATAAATCACCAGGATTTACTGTGTATCCGTCTAATATCACTATATTTAGCATATTGTCGTCCTCCATACGGAATAGGTATATCAGGATTTGCACAGATTGACAAGCGATAATTTGACGGACACTTGACATCTCTTCACATTTGTACACATTTTTATCCTATATTTGACACAAAGCACTTGTATTTACTATTTATCGCTCGTATAATTCAAGTATAGATGATTTGTGTGTGTGTGTTTAGGGATTAGGATCATTTGCTTCGGCGATGCAATGTTGGAGATTTGCATTTCAAAAAGGGTGAACGTTTTGTGTATGTGGCGTCACCCAAAGATGGGGAAACAACACGCGAATATCTTGCCAGTCAATGACGTCTGTGTAGAAACGGCTCCTTCATTTTTTCTTTTTATTTGACATAAGCCTTCTTCTTCTATTACAGCTATATCGGACCTCCAACCGATATGGCTGTAATTCTTTTGTCGTATACACGAGGAAAGTCTAGAGGCTACCCTGTTGTAAAGGAAGATTGGAAATGATAAAATTCCTTTGTGTGAAGGAAGTGAGAAATTAGCTTTCCGTATCACGACTGAAAGAAAGTAGAGGTACAAATGAATGGATGATTATACGCCGGTGGTATTGGCTTTTCTTGTCTATTTCGTTATCCGCTGTATCATTGGAGGGTTTTATATTGTCAACCAGAATGAGAGGGCAGTAAAAACCGTTTTTGGTAAAGCGCAGCGAATTAAAAACAAGACGACACTGGAGGACCCAATTGCAGAGAAGCTTCGCGACGACGAGAAGGAGAGATACCTTTACCCACAGGTGAAAGTTATTTTGCCAGGTGGACCATATTTTAAGTGGCCGTGGGAGAAGGTATACAAGGTTTCTGTTGCAACAGAGACCGTGAACATGGCTTATGACCCTGAGTTTCCCAATGCGAATCAACGCAATACGGTTCTGGATGCTGTTACGAAGGATCAGCTCAATATTGGTCTTTCCGGTCAGATTCGTTACCGTGTGTCGGACCGCAACTTATATGCTTATATTTTTGGCGTAAAGCGTCCGATTGCACATGTTATGGGATATTTTGTCTCCGTTCTGCGTGAGAGAATCGCGAATTTTGAAGGGAAAGAGAGCATTGACACAACGGCAGCGGTTCCTGATGCTGATTCTACGGCGCAGGGAATCAAGACATATTCGACGTATTCAGCCATGAAGGAATCAGCAGCATCTTCTGTGCAGGGGATTTCCATCAATGATTTGCGTAAGAATCTTCGCGACTTGAATGATCACATGGACGAAGAGTGCCAGGTCTCTGCCGCTCGCTATGGTGTTGTACTGGAAGCATCGCTGATTACGGAAATTGATCCGCCGGCAGAAGTTGAATCTGCACTTGCCGCAATTAATACGGCTCACAATCAGGTATCATCAGATATCAGTCTTGCGCAGGCGGCTGCCGATCAGAAGATCGTCCAGTCCAAGCGAGCTGTTGAGATTGAGACGCTTAAGGCGACGGGTGAGATTGAGACGCTACTTCGGGTATCACAGCAGCTTTCCGAACTCAAGAAAGAGGGCGGAAAGGGTGCTCTTGCCGCCTATGTTCGCAACATCAAGCTTTCTCTGATCAGCCAGACGAGACGAATCGTAAGGAGGGAGAATCATGATGCCGTATAATATGCTTTTAGGTGTACTTGACGACTATGAAGGTCAATCTTCGTTTGCGGTTTTTATCATTGCGTTGATTGTCATTACCTTTCTTGTCCCGATCGTTTTTGCTGTTTTACGTTTCTTAGGTGTATATGTTGTGGTGAAAGAGCGTCAGGCATTGGTTTATGTCCTTTTTGGCAACGTCGTCGGAACGCTGACAGATCCGGGACTTCATTTCTTGTGGAAAGATCTTGGACTGTGGGCACTATTTGTTAACTGGCTTGGCAAGAAGTATGTCGTAGACCTGCGTCTTGATCAGGAATATCTGAGAAGCCAACCAGTAAACTCCGAAGAAGGCGCACCGATGGGTGTCGGTATCTGGTACGAGATGTACATTAATGATCCGTTTGCCTATATATTCAAAAACACAGATCCGCGCGGTTCTCTTGCGGCGAATGTCGGAAACTCGACCGTCCGTTGTCTTTCCAATCTGCCTCTCGAAAGAATGATGGTTGATCGTCACTCGATGAGCCAGACGGTTCGCGAAGAGGTGTCCGAGAAGTCAACTGGATGGGGATACATGCTGGGTTCGTGCTATGTTCGTAAGGTACATTTCCGCGATGTCGAGATGATCCGCCAGATTGAGAGCAAGGTCGTGAACAGACTTCGCCAGGTGACTTCTGCAATTAAGCAAGATGGTGCAAATCAGGTGAATATCATTCGAAGCACGGCTGAGAAAGAAGCGGCTATTGATTTTGGTAAGGCGGCCGCCATTCGTCCGCAGATTGTCGGATCGACGCTTGAGAAGATTGCCAGAGATCCGGATATTTCTTCGGCAATGTTTGAGGTTCTTGAGACCTCCCGTATTTTGGAATCGAATGTACCGATTGAACTGATTCCGGATTCTACGGATTTCCTTTCGCAAATGCTCGTAGCAACGAAGGCTCCGCCGCTTCCGCATAATCCCGCGGCGGCAAATGCTGTGTCATCCGGAGCGAATAATGCATCATCTTCTGATGCAGCTTCCGCACAGCCGCAAATCGTGAAGGCATAAAGATATACTTCGGCAATAGATGAAGCGACCACAGGAGAGTATTTTTTCTGTGGTCGCTTTTTTCGAAAAGAAGCGGCGCGAGAACAAAGATATTGCCACCTCACATGCACATTATTTACGTCTTGTTCATGCATCAGAAAACAAAGCTGTGATATGATTTTTGTAGTAAGATTAGCATCATTTGTATGCGGAGGCTTGTATGTTACGTGTTATAGGATTAACAAAGGAGTATAGTTCTACACTTGCCTGCGATCATGTTGATCTTTCGCTTAAGGAGGGAGAAACAGGGGTTCTCCTTGGACCGAATGGTGCCGGTAAGTCTACGGTGATCAAGTGCATTATGGGGCTGCTTCGGTATGAAGGCAGCATCGAGGTTGATGGACATAGTAACAAACTTGAGAGTGCGAAGCGTATCATGGGATATGTCCCGGAAATACCCGCCCTATATGAGCTGATGACAGTAGAGGAACATGCGGAATTTATTTGCCGCGCCTATCGTCTGGATACGTGTGTGCGCGAATATGCAGATGAACTTATGACTCGGCTTGAGCTTCAGGATGTCCGGAAGAAGCTTGGCAAGGAATTATCGAAGGGCATGCAGCAGAAAGTGAGTATTATGTGCGCTCTTCTGCCTCGCCCGAAGATGGTTCTTCTTGACGAACCACTTGTGGGACTTGATCCGCATGCGATCAAGGTACTGAAGAATTTATTCGTCGAGCTGAAGGCTAATAAAACAGCCGTTCTTGTTTCGACTCATATGATTGATAGTGTGTCAGATATTTGGGATCGTTCGTTTATCATGGTCAAAGGCAGAATTGCCAAGACCTGTACCAAGGAGGAAATCGCGGCCAAAGGGGAAAGCCTGGAGAAATTATTCTTCTCTGTAACGGAGGATCCGGCATGAGTGCGTTGCCATATCTCTATTTCACTTGCATGAAGAACGCTGTCCTTCAGTTATTCAAGAGGCCGGCGGTTTTTCTCTTTGGCGTATTCTGGCTGACCCTGATGATTCTGGCAGTATTATCTGCGAATTCGAGCACCGGAACATTGACAGATCAGAGATTACTTTACATGCAGGCTGGCAGCTTTCTCATCTTGGGATTCATATCTTTTTCGAATTTTGCGAAGGGACTCAATCAGGGTTCGACATTCTTCTCCATGCCAGACGTGAATATTCTTTTCACTTCCCCGATCCATCCGATGAAGGTACTTCTATATGGGACAATACGGCAGATGGGTGTCAGTGCGATTGCAAGCCTTTTTCTGCTTCTTCAGATACCCAATCTACGCAATTTTCTTCATCTGAGTACGGCTGGCATTTTCGGCGTCGTCAGTGGGTGGTTTCTGCTCCTTTTCTGCAATCAGGTACTGTCAGTATCTGTATATTCTCTCACAGCACCCTTTCCCAGAAGAAGGTATATAGGCAAGATGATTATGTACTGCACGATCGGGCTTCTGGGGCTGTGGTATATTATTTATATTTTGTGGAATGGCGGCGAAGTATCTTCGCTTTTCCGGTTTTTTGGTCAGACTGCGCTGGATTTCCTGCCTGTGGTTGGCTGGACAAATGCATATGTGATGCATATGGCTGTCGGAGATTATTCCTATGCTTGTCTATTTCTTGCGCTGATGATTTTCCTTCCCGTCCTTGGGATACTGATGATGACGCGCACGCATGCGGAGTATTATGAGGATGTTCTGCAGACGACGGAGAATGCTTTTCACATGAAGCTTGCGATGAAAGAAGGGAAAACCCCTGGGAGAAATATCGGGAGAAACGTGAGGACTGGACAAAGTGGAATTGTGGGCAAAGGGAAAGGCGCGAGCACGTTCTTTTTTCGCCATCTTACCGAGCACCGAAGAACGGCGTGGATGATTCTTGAGAAAAGCTCGGTTCTGATTGTTGGAATTGCCATTGTGGCCGGTCTCGTTTTCCGGAATCTTCTTCTTCGCGGGGAGATTTCGGTTCTGTCAGTGGAGATCATCGCTGCCTGTGGGCTCGGATACATTCTGTACTTTTTCACGATTACAGGAAAATTCACGCAGGAATTGACAAAACATTATATCTATTTGGTTCCTGCCGAAAACACATCCAAGATCGTATTTGCGAATCTGTCCACTGTGCTTAAGGCATTTTTCGAGGGAGGCATTGCATTTCTCGCCTTCACGCTGATTTGCGGACTTCCAATCTGGTATGCACCGCTTGCGACCCTTCTCTACACATCGCTTTCTCAGTTATATGTCAGTGTATCCATTCTGACGCAGCGTGTGACTGGAACGGCGTCCAAATTATTCAGCGGACTCATTTATATGATCTGTGCCGGCGTGCTGATGATTCCCGGAGCCGTGCTATTTGTCCTTTCCATGATTTCGCTGAACCAAATGAGTCATAACTATATTATTGTTGCATTTCTGATTTCTGCATCATACAATGTTTCTATTTCTGCACTGGTATTTCTGTTTGGGCGTAATATTTTTGATCGCATGGAAAGCTAGTAATGGAGGATTAAGATGGAAGACACAAAACGGGACGAAGTGAAAACGAATGACAAGAATGGCGTGTATCTTTATGGCATGATCCTTATGACGAGCAGTTTTTTACTTGCTGATGAATACCCTGCTGCTGACTCCTATGCGGAGGTGGTCAGCCGTGACTTTTTCCCGGGAGGGGAGACGGCATGCTGTGCCAATGTTCTGTCTTCATTAGGGGTGGATGTTGTTTTGGACGGGAACTACCAAGGGAAGAAGACGTATCGTCCAATCTGTGATTTTTTCTCAGATAAGCGCGTTGACACCTCGAAGCTGGTCATGTCCGATGAGTTTGACGGAGTAGAGGACATGGTCGTCATCGGCAAGAACACAAGAACGTGTTTCGGAAGTTTTACAGCCTTCTTTTCACGAGAAAAGAAGTTGTGGAGTCACCCGGATCGAGAGGCAATCGAAAAGGTGAAAACGATCGGGCTCGATCCCTTTTTCGCTGAGGATTCCGAAGAAGTTGCTAAAATCTGTCACGAACTTGGGAAACCCTATGTGACCATTGACTGTAAATATGACACGATCCTCCATGCATATTCTTCGGTGAATGTTGTGTCGAATGAGTTTATTTCATGGAATTATATCGGTGCCGATATTTCCGATCTCCTTGATCAGTATACGAGTCGTACGGAAGGACTTGTTGTCTTTACGTTTGGAGGACGCGAAATTATCTACGGTCGGAAAGGGCAGCCGCACAAGACGTTTCACCCGTATACGGTTAACGCGGTTAGCACCCTCGGTGCAGGGGATACCTTCAAGGCAGGCGCGGTTTATGCCACGCATATGCATATGGGAGACGATGAACTGGTTGCTTTTGCGTCTGCCACGGCAGGCGTAGCGATCTCGAATTATCCGATCGCATATAATCCGCCCACGCTCGAGAAGATCACGGCACTCATGAACGCATAACAGACGATGCCGTCGGACTAATCAATTATACGTCGGATTTCAGGCTTTCCATGATGTTCTCTTTTCGGACGTAGCGGATGGAGAACAGCATGGAAATGAAGACAATCGTGAAGATCAAAATGGCTGACAGCACATAACTCTCCCAGGGTAGGGAGAAGGAATAAAGAAACGAGTTCGATACACTTAAATAGATATAGTAAGAAATCAGGATGCTGATAGGGAACCCGAGGACGATGGCGTGCAAGCCATAGATAAGACTTTCAACTCGAATCATTCGTATGAAGGATTTCTGGGTCATACCTACGGAGCGAAGCATGGCGAACTCTTTTTTTCGTAGCGAGAATGTGGTTGACACGGTATTTACGATGTTGACGATGCATATCAGCGTTACGAGAAAGATAAAGCCATAGGCAAATATTCCAATCAGATTTTGGTAGGTATGATCGTTATTTGTTGACAGATTATACAGACTCATGTTTTTTGATGGTAAGGACTGTGTGATCTCCTGTATTTTCAACATAACCTGGTCCGATTTTTGGGCTCGAATATAGATCGTATGATCGTTTGCGTTCGTCGTATAGGATGTTTTCAGGAAGGCAGAAGCTTGCGATTGGGGGACAATCACAGTCACATAGTCAAAGGAACTGTTATCACAACCAACGGGCACATCGTCCGTGATGGCTCCGATGGTGAAGTCATAGATCGTCGCGCGCTTATCGGGATTGTGCCGGTCGGCATACATGGCGGCATAAGGTATATATTGTCCCGAAATTGTATCGCCGACAGAGAGATCTAGAATACTCCCAGACGTTATCTGCTTCGTACTGAAGTTCACATCTTCACAATAATTCAGGAGAATACAGGACTTGTTCGTGCTGTCCATATATTTGTCGGGATCTTCGCCAATGGAAGTCGCGTAAGATCTGAAATCCTGATCACTGAAAACCTGGACAACAAGGTACATTTCACCTGCCGTTACGCCGGTTTGTGTTGCTGCTTGGGACAAAAGGGTATCGGACCAATTGGCAACAAGATAGATGCTATTGATTTCTGCCATTTCTTCGATTTGCGGAATCGCGCGGACTTGCGATTCAATCTTGCCCGATTCCGTGTCGGAAAGCCCGGATAAATAGAAATATATATCATAAGAATTCTTATAAAGCGTTTCGTCTGATGCCTGAATCGAGTATTTCATAAACGCAGAGAAGCTGAGAAAAAGTATGAGGCTAATAATCAAGGATATCATAGTTGCTATGTATTTTTTCTTTGTCCGTCTGAAGTTGCGCAAGGCAAGCTCGGACTCGAAACCGAATATTTTGCGAAAAATCGGATGAGGGCGCATCTTCTTCTTTGTCAGTTTGATGTCGTAGGATTGTCTGATCGCGTCGAGAGGCATAGCTTTTGCTGCACGAAGAGAAGGAAGAAGAATAGAGACAAATACAGTGGTTGCAGCGATGACAACCGTTGCAATCATCATGCTCGGAAATACGACCGTCGAGATGCTCTGATCGATCGAAGAGTATAGGATCTTCTTAATCAGAGAAGAAAGGAGTATGAGAAGCACTTTCACAATCAAGATACCGGCAAACAAACCCGTCGGAATTCCGATCAGACTAATGATGAAACCTTCGTATAGAATATGCAGCATTTTCTGTCGCTTAGTTGCACCGACACTTGCGAACAAACCTAATTGCCGCTTCCGCTCGCCGACAGAAATGGCAAATGCGTTATATATCAGCGATATGGCGGCAATAAGAACAATGATAACAAAAATGGAGATGATCGGCAGAAGGCTAAATAGAGAGGAAGAATAATTCGCGACAAAATGTAAATTCATCTGCGCATCATTGAAAAGAATCTGCGATTGTTTGCAGGACAGATCTCTACCCATGTCACGAATCATACTGACATATTGTAGAGAAATATGATCGGACCAGACATAAATATTCACCGTCTCGTCTGGATCAAAAACGCAGCCGTCAGGGTATTCACTTTGTGCCGAGTCGGAATCGACATCAACACTGCCCGTGACAAAACCATTTGCTCCGACCAGACAGACATAGCCAGCGCTCCAACTTTGGCTCTCAATCGTCGGAGTTAGAAAACCGACAATCGTGTAGGTTTCGACAAAATTGGTTTTCAGTGTCTCGTACCCCAGAAGAGAGGATGTGTTTGTTCGTTCATCAAAAACGTAGGCTTCACCAGAATAATAATCTGACAAAGATAGGGGGATGCCATAGGCGCTGTATCTTGTGCCTACCGCGAGGGATACCTTGTCGCCGAGTTTATATTGCGCAATTCCCATATCAATGATGTCGGCGGAGATTGCGATCTCATTCTCCTCTGTCGGAAGCCTGCCCGAAGATACTTGCACATCGAAATTCTGCATCATTTCCGGACTGTATTGATAAAGCTGCAAATAGGGACGCCAATCACTTGTGTCTGTTCCAATAAGGGCAGCACCAACATCCTTTTCGATCATAACCTCATCAATCAGGTCACTTTCTTCCAGCTCTGCGGCATAGGAAGCAGGAACATCTGTAAATTCTGCCGTCCATTTTCCATAGTCATTCGTTGCCCCAACGCGCATATAAGCAACGGCAGAAGAGAAAAGAGTTGCAACAGACGAAAGAATGACGGTGGAAAGGAAAACGCCAATGATCGTAATGAACGACCATTTCTTATGCGCACGCATACTTCGCATCGTAAATCTGTGAACGATATTCATTTGCGAATAACCTCATCCTTTTCGATGTTGCCGTCGGCAAGTGTAATAATGCGATCCGATTGCATTGCATAATTCAAATCATGCGTTATCAGGATAATGGTCTGATTATTCTTCTTATTCGATTCGCGAAGCAGATCCATCACGATCGCACTATTTTTGCGATCCAAATTACCTGTCGGTTCGTCAGCTAAAACAAGAGCCGGATTATTGATGAGCGCTCTTCCAACAGATACCCGTTGTTGCTGGCCTCCGGATAATTGATTGGGCAGATGCTTGGCACGATTCGAAATGGCAAGAGTCTCGAGAAGATTTGCCAGGAATTCCTTGTTCGGTTTCCGCTCGTCAAGCAGAAGAGGCAATGCAATATTCTCTTCAACGGTAAGGACGGGAAGAAGATTGTTGAATTGATAGATCAAGCCGATCTGGCGACGTCTGAAAACAGCCAGAGAAGCTTCAGGCAATGAACAAATATCCGTTCCTTCAATATAGACCTTCCCTGAGCTTGGCTTGTCAACGCCACCCAGTATATGAAGAAGTGTTGACTTACCCGAGCCGGAGGCGCCGACAATGGAGAGAAATTGACCCTTTGGGACACGAAAAGAGATGTCGTTAAGGGCCGCAAAGCGCGCATCGCCCGAGCCGTACACTTTCCCAACATTTTCAACGCGAAGAATATCCATCCGAGGCCTCCCTAATTGGAAAATGATCCATACAGACTACAGTAACAAAATCACGCAAAAGCAAAATGACAAAATTGTCATTCGAAAAAGCGAATTTGAAAAGTAGTCCCTTCACCTTGCACGCTGGCAACCGAAATACTACCGTCTTGTGAGGTGATAATGCTCTTGGCCATGGCAAGCCCGATGCCAACACTATCCTCCGATGCATTTCTCCCTCTATAGAATCTTTCGAAAATATGGGGCAGATCAATTTGGCTGATGCCTTCACCGTTATCGGAAATTTCGATCTGCGTAAAGAGCGCATTCTGCAAACATACTACGCGGATGGTTCCGCCCGATCTTGTGTGTTCAATACAGTTCTTAATAATGTTAAGAAGCGCTTCCATTGTCCAGTTGCTGTCACACGAAAATGTGATATCCGGACTGTCAAGTATCAACGTCTGTTCGCGTATCTCAAGGGCAATCTGAAGCGGAGCACTGACGCGGGACAGAAGCTCTTGCATATTAACAGGTGATAGATTAAAGGAAATAGTCCCCGTATCCAGCCTTGACAATTTGAGCAGCGCCGTGACCAGCCACTGCAAGCGATCAAGCTGTGCCCGAATACTATCCGTGAATTCTTTGCGCTTATTCGGAGGAAGATTGTTGTCACACAATAGATCAGTCATAACAAGCATGGAAGTCAGAGGCGTCTTAAGCTGGTGAGAAATATCCGACATAGCATCGGACAGCCAAGTCTTCTCACGCTTGAGTTCATCGGCCTGCGCGCGAAGAGTAACTGTTGTCTTATATATCTCGCTCTTCAATATTGAGAGCTCCCCCTCGGTATGGTCATCCATACCGAGATCGTACTTCCCGCTATTTATCAGCTTGAGATATTCATAAAGTTCGGAGATCTGTATATAGCGTCGTCTTGCAAAAACGAATTCGAATAGCAAAACAGCGCATGCGTAACCGAGCAAAACAGCAAGAACATGCTTCGGGAATACCGCGTACAGAACAGCGGCGAAGGCCGTCAGAAAAAGAAAAAAAACGAAGAAATTGCGCAGATCCTTATTGCGAAACCAGTGCACATCTATTTCCTCCTGCTACCTATGCGATACCCAACACCACGAACGGTAATAATTACCTCGGGATGAGCCGGGTCTTCTTCGATTTTCTCGCGCAATCTCTTAATGTATACGGTCAGCGTATTATCGTTGACAAATTCGCCCCCAACGTCCCAAATGCCCTCAAGAAGTTGGTTGCGGGATAATGTCTGCCCTTCGTGATTCAGAAGCGTCAACAAGAGACGGTATTCAAGCGCGGTGAGCAAAATCTCCGTATTGCCGCGCATGACTTTGCCGAGACTCGTATTAATTGTGAGGGTATGAATGAGAAGAATACCGGACCCATCCGGGTTCTTCTCAGATCGGCGAAGAACCGTCTTGATTCGCGAGAGAAGCTCGCGAAGTCGAAAAGGCTTGGTAATATAATCATCGGCACCCATATCCAGTCCCATGACGACGTTGACTTCATCATCGCACGCGGTTAGGAAAATGACGGGAGCCTTATTGATTTCTCTGGCAATTTTACACACATCATATCCGCTGCCATCCGGAAGGCCAAGATCAAGAAGAATCAGATCATACGCTTTCTCTTGCAGACGCAGCGAAGCGAGCGCAACAGACCCGCAAGCATCCACTTCGTATCCTTCGGATTCAAGTGAATACGATAGCCCCAGAACAATTGATTTATCATCTTCAACCAATAAAATCTTCTTCATGAGTACAATTATATAACAAAGCAGGGAGAAAGAAATCAGCGAATGTAGGATAGATGCGATTATTCGTGTAATTCGGATAAACAGAGGAGAGTAGCAAGTCGTTCACGTATACATTTGAAGCACAATAGCAAATGAATAAAATAAATCGGCAAAACTTACTAAACTTTGCTTGACAGAAAGAAATATTTAGGTATTATGTGATGAGTAGTGTAGTGTTAAATCGAATAATTGAATGTTGAGGCATATCGTAATTATGGATAATAATTTTACCAACAGGTTCATTTCTGTTTTGCTGGTCATTTTTATAGCAATTCAATCGTTCTCCATTTTTGCAGCTTATCAAAGCAGCAAAGCAACCGTAGCGCTTTCTACGATATCAAGTGTTGACGGTAGTACGAAGTCATTACTGATTCAATTTAGCAAACCGGTATATTTTACCGATAACAACCCATCGGCACATATATTTGCCACGGCTACCGATGACAGTCTGATTGGACTTGCAAATAGTGATGATAATTGTGTAGCAATTGACCCTACTGTGATTGGTGGAAATACATATGCGACGAAATATTACGTTACCTTTTCTGGTGACATTTCGCGTACAGGTTCTGTACAAATTAGCGGTGTACCCACAACGAAAAAGGCGGCAAATATTGCCGCAATTACAGATGCAAACGGGAATGCGCTCAAGGCAGAAAAGAAAGCAGGACGTGACGGATTATGTACTGTTGCAAAATCCTATCAGATTCCAATTACCCTTGTTGGAACAACAGTTGTTT